>NZ_CP077770.1:1830000-2130000 GCF_019134595.1 Pseudoalteromonas shioyasakiensis
GATTATGATGTTTAGCAACATGCGCTATATCAGGCCCATATTCACCACCATAACGAGTAGCAAGTTTATGATGACGTGAGTTAAAGTCAGTGGCTTTTAATTCGTGCCATTGTTCTAGTAATCGTGGCAGCCAGCCGGCAAGTTGAGCGGGCTCTTTTAGATAAAGCGTTAAATTATTATTGGCAGGGACTACATCAACAAAGTCATCACTGCTTTGGCAATATTGTGCTAATGCCCATATTTTCTTTTGGGTAGTCAGTGTGTCGCTTACTGTTTCATAGGCATCAAAAAAGATGCTATGCGTAGTGAGCGCCATAATTTTAGGTGTACTATTGGTCGTCGTCATTGCGTATCAATCTTATTATTATCCCTTAATGCTTATTAGCATATAGGCTGTTTGTTGATGATGTAAATGTGTCTTTAGTGTTAATTAGAAAAACTCAAGACAATCAAGTGGCTATAATAGCTTATAACCACTTGATAAAGTGCAATGCCTAACTACTGTGCGTTATTTAATAACCAATTAGACAGTAAACGTACGCCATAGCCTGTACCGCCTTCAGCTAGTTCATCTTTTGCTTTAGAATTTAGCGCGTTACCAGCAATATCAATGTGAACCCAACGTGTGTCACCGGCAAAGTTTTGTAAGAAACTCGCTGCTGTAGTAGCACCTGGGCCATGTGAACCGATGTTTTTTAGATCAGCAATGTCTGACTTTAATGCATCCTCATAACCTAGAGGTAAACGCCATAGGTTTTCGTTTACTTGCTTACCAGCAACAGTTAGTTGTTCTACAAGCGTGTCGTCATCAGAGAACACAGCCGCATAGTCATTACCTACCGCACGAATTTTAGACCCGGTTAGGGTAGCAACATCAACCATAATACTTGGTTTGAACTTGTCGCGGGCATACCACATTGCATCACTTAATACTAAACGGCCTTCAGCATCTGTATTTACAATCTCAACGCTTAAACCTGCACCAGTTCTTACGACATCACCCGGCGCTACAGCAAATTGCGATACCATATTAGCTGCCATGCCCATTACAGCAACAACGTTTGTGTCGGCTTTAGCCAGTGCCATTGCTTTAACTGTACCTAGTACTGCTGCTGCACCTGCCATGTCTGATTTCATGCGCGCGATTGAAGCACCTGTTTTAAGGCTGTAGCCACCAGAATCAAAAGTAATACCTTTACCCACTAACGCGATAGGGGGGGTTTTATTACCTTGATAATGAGCAACTACTAAACGTGCGCCTTCTTCACTACCACGGCCAACCGCTTCAAGTGCACCCATGCCTAGCTTTTTAAGTTGCTTAGGCTCTAAAACAGTAATTTTAACACCTAACTTTTTAAGCTCTTTTGCCGCTTTAGCAAAATCAACCGGTGTCATTTCTGTTGCAACTTCAGACGTTAAATCACGTGCTAAAAATACACCTTGTTCAATGCTTTGTAGTAATTTATGTGTTTTGACCGCTTGGTCTAAATTTTCAACATCTACCGTGTAGTTAACAACGTGGCTGTCTTGTTCTTTTTTGTATTGCTCAAAACGGTGGTCACGTAAATTTGCGCCATGTGCAAATTCTGCTGCATATTTAGCATTGATTGCGCTGTCTTTTAGCTCTGAAAAATCAAGGCTAACATTTGCTTGTTTAGCCGACTGTAATTTAGCGTGAACGTTACCACCGAGTTTTGCCATTTTTGCTGCATCTAGTTTTGGCTGCTCTCCTAAGCCAACAAGTAAGATGCGCTGATGGTCGCTCCCATTTGGAGCGATAACTTCTAACGTTTTTCCATAGCCTGCTTTAAAATCACTAAATTCAATGACTTTATTTAGGTGAATTTGGGTTTCTGGCTTTAAATAATTAAAGTTAGCAACTTGGCTATCTGTATCTAAAAATAAAACTAGGGTGTTGTCGTTCGGTTTAATTGATTTTGCAAAAGTGAACTCTGCGGCATTCACTTGCGTAGCAAGTGTTAATCCTAATGCAATAGCAGATAAGCTGTGTGCAATTTTCATTTTTTAATATCCCAATGTTAAAAAGCTGTGTTTTACCGTAAATAAGGTTAAGAGTTAAATTGTTATCGGTGAATCGCTGTTTGCATGCGTTTAAGTTGAAATTATTAATACCTATGCTCGGTCTGTCTTAAATACAGGCTTTTAAGAGGAAATTAGTATGACAATTAAGTCGATGTTACTGACACTATTTACTTGCAGTGCCATTTTTACCACCAGCCCAGTTAAAGCTGAAACAATGCCAGATAACGCGACAGGGCATATTGAAACCATTGTGCTTGGTTCAGGTTGCTTTTGGGGAGCAGAAAAACGATACGAAGCACTTGATGGTGTATTGGGTGCGGTATCTGGCTACGCCGATGGGCATGGATTTAAAGCGACCTACAAGAACATAACACGTAGCTCACGACGCTTTGATAAAAACAATTATGCAGAAGTTGTTAAAGTGACATACAACAGTAACGAATTAGCAACTGAATCGCTTTTAAAGCACTATTTTGAAAATCATGATCCAACTCAGCTAAATCGCCAAGGTAATGATATTGGTACTCAATACCGCTCAACAATTTTGGTAAGTAATAATGAGCAACAAGAAGTTGCCAATAAACTTAAAGATGAATACCAAAGCAAGTTAACAGCAGCAGGCTACGGCAAGATTGTGACTGTAATAAAACCGCTTGATGCATTTTATGCTGCCGAGGATTATCACCAAGATTATTTAAAGAAAAACCCCAATGGTTATTGCCCGGATCATTCAACGGGTGTTGTATTCACCCCAGTTGAAAAACAGCAGGTTGATAACAAAGCCTTATTGGCAGGTAAGCAAATTGTAGTGATAGATGCTAAAGGTTACTGCCCATACTGTGAAAAGTTTAAAAAAGACGTCGCTAATGAGTACATGGGCTCGATACCAATGACATTCCGTCATGCTGACCAACTTGATGGCTTAACGGTTAGAACGCCAACATGGGCAACACCCACGTTATTATTTATAGAAAATGGCGAAGAGGTTTATGGTCGCCAAGGCTATGTTAGCAAAGGTGAGTTTTACAAAGCTTTAGGGGCATTCAAACTAGGTGACAGTGAAGCTTTTAGAGTGGCATTTCATGCCAGAACTGACAGCCCATTTTGTAAGCAGTACGATATCTTTAAAAATACACCCGACGGTATTTTTATTGATAAGCTAAGTGGAGCGCCGCTTTTTGATACCCGAGATAGATTTAAC
Organism: Pseudoalteromonas shioyasakiensis; assembly: GCF_019134595.1. Classification (NCBI taxonomy): domain Bacteria; kingdom Pseudomonadati; phylum Pseudomonadota; class Gammaproteobacteria; order Alteromonadales; family Pseudoalteromonadaceae; genus Pseudoalteromonas; species Pseudoalteromonas shioyasakiensis. The sequence continues at coordinate 1,833,245 of NZ_CP077770.1, forward strand.
TCAGGCACTGGCTGGCTTTCTTTTACTCATCCTGTGAAAGACAGTGTAACTATGCATGAAGATAATAGTTATGGCATGCAGCGTATTGAGCTTAAATCAAAAAGCTCGGGTATTCATTTAGGGCATTTGTTCCCAGGTGAAGGGCCAAGAGGTAAAGACAGGTACTGCATTAATGCAACAGTGCTTGATTTTGTGCCAAGAGATAAATCTTAAAAGGTAACTGACGTAAGAAAACCAGCCGACATGGCTGGTTTTCTTTTAGCCTGATGACTTATTACCACAATTTTAATTCCTGTTTCGCGAGATTTAAGTTAAACGACACCAGATCATTATTATTGAGCTGCACAGCCTCATAAAAGTCTGCAATAGCCGCCGTATCATTTTTTGCCATTAGTCGAGCAATGCCTCTATTACTTAATGCATAGGATGTCAGCTCATTACGTTTATAGTGTGGAGCGTTAACCTTTTTTAGCATTGCTATCGCTTGCGAGCAATCTTGGTCTGCTTTATCAAACTGCTTTAGTTTCACACCCGCAACACAGCGGTTAAACGGCACGATATAGTTGTTAGCTTCGTTCATTGTCTCTAAAGAATTAGCAAAGTTGCCTTGCATAATTGCTTTTGAGCTTGCGTTATCGTCAACAACCATGAGTTTAAAGTCGTTGTCGTTGGCGAATACAAAATTTGAACAAACAAATAATATTAACCACAGGCAGGGTTTAAGATTTAATTTAAACATTGTTTTCTCCTTGTTAGCGTAAGCGTTGTGCTTACTCTATAAAGTTAGAAAACAGGGTAGAAAACTGACAAACGATATAATCGCACCCATAAGGTGAAGAAAAGTATTCTATAACGCAGATATTTTAGACGAAAAAAAGCCCGGTCAGAACACACAAGAACCGGGCTTTCGACAACAATTTGGTTGGGGTAACTTTTACAGAGCTAGGTTTTGTTTTGCGCGGCTTAAGTTGTGGTTAACAAGTTCGTTTTTAGAAATTTGCACTGCTTCATAAAAGTCAGAAAGAGCAGCAGTATCGTTTTCAGACATGATGCGTGCAACACCACGGTTACTAAGTGCAAACGATGTTAATTCACGGCGTTTGTAACCTGGTACTTTACTTGTGCTCAGAAGTGAAATTGCTTGTGTACACAGGCTTTCCGCTTCTGAAAAATTCTTTTCTTTAACGCTTAATGCACAGCGGTTGAAGGCAGTTTCGTATTGGCTAGTTGCATTGTCGTTAGATTGAGCTTGCTCAATAACCATCAGTTTATAATCAGCTTGGTCGGCTACTGCCATCGCTGAGCAAGTTAATAAAGAGCTAAGTGCAATAGTTTTTACAAGTGTTTTTAACATGATAGTTTTCCTCTGAATAAGTTGGTGTTTCTTGCCAACGAGTGAACTTTAAAATATTCCTATAAGCTAAACAAACGATTAAATTAAAACTGATAGATGAAGAAATTTAATCTATAGAGTAATTACTCAGTTCTTAGGGATTTAGTAGGGTGAAGTAGAGAGGAGAGTGTCTGAAAATTACTTTCAAACACATAAGTTTTGTTTTGTGAATGCTATTTATGTACTGATATTATCAGTTTGGTTGAAAACACTTACTCTAGATCAGCTAGTTATGATTGAAGCTATTTATTTAATGTAATATTCAAAACTAAAATATCTGCTGTATCAGTTTGTTCTTTGAGTAAGATAGTATTACCGCTTATAGCAGTGATTTGACTACATAAATCCGGACAAAACTTTTCAAAATCAACACTTAAATTTTGAACACCTAGTTCATAATCGTAAAAATTCATTGTCCTTGAGTCGTTTTCTTTGTATTGAAAATAGAAGCCATTTTTAATTGGGTAAATGCTTGAAATAAAATGCGTATTATCAAATAGATTGATACCAGAAGCAGTCAGTACTTGGCCACTTGAAAAACTCAGTAATTCGTCGTTATGATTTAAAAAAATATCTTTATCTTTCAATTGCGTTTTTAATGACACTATTTCGTCAGTAGCTAAATCAAATTTAACTATCTCATCATTGTGAGTGTTCTTATCAGCAAACAAAATAGCATCTGACTGTTTATACCACCCAATTGGATACCCAATGATTCCATTTAACCATTCGATTGCGAACTGGTCTTCCTCTAGCTTAATAAGAAATGGTTTGTTATTTATACTGCTTGCGATACGTGTTCCAGAGGGGTCCCATATTGGTTTTGATAAAGCATATTCTTGCTCAGTGTTAACGAACAATAATTGTTCTTCTTCAGTCTCAATATGTTTAATAAAAAGTTGTGGAAGTCCATTTTTCATTGACATGTAGGCAATGAGTTTTTCATCAGGTGAAAGTGCAGCTTCTTTATCAATGGTATTAGAGTTTACGATTTTTATAGGAGTAGAGAGTGAATCTAAAGCGCTAATCAAAATGTCTTGATCAGACTTAGCCTCAATAAAATACAGTTTGTTCTTAACGATTTGTGGATAAACCAAAAAGTTATAGCTTTTAAAATTCAAAGTCGTTAATTGGCCGTTTAATTCAAGTTGTTTCAACTCACTGCCATTACTCAATAACAAAGACTCACCATCGTTAAACCAAGTCATAAAGTGCCAGTTATGATCAATTTCACCGACTGATTCAAGGTTAAAACTCGATAAATTTAATAGTTTAACCTCCGAGGTTGCATCTTCATTGAAGCCAATTATCGCTAATTGTTTCTGGTTAGGTGATAAAGCGAGCTTGTAGGGCTTAAAATCATCACTTGGCTGAAGCATTTCGTAAGAATGGCCAGTAATCAAGTTATGTCGATATAGGCTTACATTACGGCTATGTTCGGAACTGTTTTGATTTGCTAAATAGAAAAGGTTTTCTTGCTCATCTATAAAAAACAAGCTGTTCCAAGTTATATCTGTACGAGAAAAGAGTTTTTCTTCGCTGATTACGTTCGCTTCTGTATCTAATTGCAGTCGATTGAATGAAATACTCCCTTCATCTTGAAACGAATATACAAGCGTATTTGCATCTGTATCCCATGCAAGGTAGGTGAACGCTTTTAAGTCTGTACTTAATTCTTTATATGAATTTAATTGTAAATCTTTGATTAAAAGCCTTCGCTTATTAGGACGATTGGTATTTTGTATGTAAGCCATAAAACGCCCACCAGGACTAACTTGTAGGTAACGCTCTTTTTCATTGCTTGCAGTAATAGGCTTAAGATCTTCTAAAGAAATCTGTTTATCTTCGTTAAGGAAATTGAAAAGGAAGATAATGATAAACAAAGCAGGGATAATTAAGAGTGCTAGTTTTGTATTTTTTATCTGATGTATTTTTGTTAATGGAGTGCTCGTTTTTTCATCAGGAAAACGTATTTCAGCCTCGAGACTATAGCCCCGTTTTGGGTGTGTTTTTATAATGCGCTTTTCTTCATCTGATAACGCTTGTCTTAACAAAGCAATATTTCTGCGAACTGAATTAGGGCTGTAAATAGCTTGTGGCCAAACATTAGCAAAAAGCATTTCGGCAGATAACACTTGATATGGTTTTTGCGAAAATACTTCAAGAAGTGCCATCACCTTAGGCTCTAAAACAACAACTTTACCATCTGTTTGAATTTCGCCAGTCTCAAAATTAACTAAAGAGTCATTAAGGAAAAATTGTTTTGATAATTTACTTGTACTCAAGTTGTTAGTTATCCATTTGTTATTATTAGTTATTTTCAGCTTAATGTTTTCTTAAGCTTTTCTTAATCACTACTTCATCGCTTTTTGTTATTCGCAAAAGTAAAAGTATCGAAAGGCCAAGCGCCATATTATTCAATAAACAATAAAAGGAATGTAAAGTGAAGCGATATTTACTAATGCTCATATTTTTTATGTGTTTTATTAGCCATAAAGCACATGCAATGAAAGAGGTAGACTATAACAAATTGGCAAGTCAATTTATTACGGTTTTAAACACTAAAGATTTAGATGAGATCGAAAAATTTGTAGTAAAGAACTTCTCGCCAAATTCTCTTGCACGCTGGGAGGGTAAAGGTAAAGACCGTTATGTTGGGTATTCGATGAATGTTGCACTTTTTCATGGAGAGTTGAGTGTTATTTCTACAGAACTTGATACGTCAACTAATCGCATCCGTCATATCAGTAAAGTTTATTCAAAGAATACAGATATGCAGCATCAAGTAGTGTTATTTTTTAATGATGACCAATTACAAGCAATAACAGGGTGGTCTATTGAAGAAACTCCACAAAACCAAGGTTCAAAAGGCTCTTTAACTGAGTCACAATTTATTGAAGAGATCAAAATCTATACTGATAAACTGGCGCGAAGAGGTAGTTTCTCTGGCACGGTATTACTTGCTAAAAATAATGACATTTTGTTTAGCGCTGCATATGGCTTTGCCTCACGTCGCTATGATGTGAAAAATAACTTAGAAACGAAGTTTCAAATTGGCTCAATGAACAAAATGTTTACTAGCGTCGCTATCTTACAGCTAATAGAAGCTGGCAAAGTATCGCTTGATGATCCGCTCACTAAATTTATTGATAAAAGCATTTTAGGGAAAGGTAATTTTAGCAAAATTAAGATTCGACACTTATTAAGCCATACATCAGGGATTGGTAATATTTCTGGCTATGACGAGATACAAAATAAGGTGCGCTCTCTTAAAGATATCCAACATTTATACAGTTCAATTGACGCTACATTTGAACCCGGAACTGAATGGCGTTACAGCAATACGGGTATGGTTCTACTTGGTCAGGTGATTGAGAATGTAACTGGTGAAAATTACTATGATTACATTAATGAAAATGTATATAAAAAAGCTAACATGCAACAAAGCGGAAGTTATGACTTAGATGTGCCTGTCAAAAATACTGCCCGTAATTATTGGTTTTCTGTCGAAACTGGTCAAGTAACTGAAAATTTGATGTTTCAATCGGTAAAAGGGGGACCTGCAGGGGGAGGTTATTCAACGGTTGGCGATTTACACAAATTCGCCATAGCAATGCAAAATGCTCAACTAGTAAGTCGTGAACTCTCCAATAAAGCCTTATCAGCAAAACCTGAGCTAAATGCACCAAACTGGGGATATGGTTTCTCTGTGAGAAGTTCAGCAGGGAATACAACTGTTGGTCATAATGGGTCCCATTTAGGCATGACAGCAAGGTTAAATATGTATCAAGAAAAAGGCTATATTTTAGTTGTTTTGGGTAATTTTCAATCATCAGCATGGCCTGTTGTGGCAAAAGTAGATCAACTCATAAAGCGTTTGTAAAAATTCATTAAAAATAGGGGCGTATTAAAGCCCCTTATAAACAACCTGCAAATCTATTATTGATAAATTTAATAGCAATGTAATGGTCTTACGTGTGGTAGTGTTTGTGTCAGTAGGCTATATCCTGTTAAAAAAGCGTTTTAATTATATATGTAGCAATCGGTTAGTAACTTTGTTAAAACTAAACCTCTTGAATAACAGGTGTTAACATCATAAAGGAATACTGGTGCAAGGATATAGAATTAGCACAGATAAAACTGATCTCGATTTTGAGGTAATTTACGGGTTTATTTCAAAAAGCTACTGGGCGTCCGGAATACCAAGGCAGACGCTAGAAATGGCCATTTCAAACTCTTTTTGTTTTGGAGTCTATGACAGCCAAGATTCTCAAGTAGGTTTTGCCCGCCTTATAACAGATAAAGCAACATTTGCTTATCTTTCCGATGTATTCATAGTAGAAAGCCATCGAGGTAAAGGTTTGAGCAAGTGGCTTGTTGAGAGCATAGTATCTCACCCCGAGCTTCAAGGCTTGAGACGTATGGTATTGGCAACAAAAGATGCGCATGGTTTGTACGCGCAATATAGTTTTCAACCAATTGAAAATCCAGAGATGTTTATGCAAATTTGGAATCCAAATGTTTACCATGAGCTAGAGAAATAACAACAATTTAAAGGTTACATGGAACCAACTACTTTTATTTTGTGGCGAACTTTGCGTTTGATTGCAGTGTTATCTTATACAGGCATTAGCAAATTTAAGGACAGAATTATCAAAACAGGACTCTTATCAATCGGGTTTTTAATTATATCAAATGTAAGCTTTGCTGACTGTAAAGTTGAGCTTGAAGAAAGGTTAAAAGACGATTTGAACCTCACATACCAACAATTTGATCAGACATACGATGCTGGGTTTAGATTGTTAGAAAAATCAGGTTGCCATGCTGAAGCCGCAATTCTGATAAAACGTTTTATCTCTCATAATAATTCAAAAGAAAGCTCGTTAACGTGGCATTTAGCTCAAATGGAAGGGCTAGCGGGTGATTATCAACAAGCTGTTTTTCACGCAAAAAAAGTATTGGATCCCGATGAAGAGGTAAGTGGTTCAAAAATGTATTGGAATGACTTTGTGTTAGGAAACATCGCTTTTTGGAATAAAGATAAAGCAAAACTAAAACAACACATAGCTAACATTGAAAAGGGACAAAGTTTTAAACCTAACCAGATAAACCTGAACTACCTGAATCAGTTACTCAAACATTTTGATTTAAGTTACAAACAGGCATTGTCTATGTAGCCAACTTTTTAAACATGAATTACCGAATCTTCAACATATCCGACTTTAACCTTACAAATATTTCTAACTATAATTATGCAAAAATTATCTAAAGTTCTTTTACTCTCCAGTCTCATATCTGGAGTGCTTTCATTTAAGACGCTTGCTAACAACCAGTCAGCTGATTTCGAAGTCATTAATCTCGCTGATGATTTTTATACTTTATATCAATCAAGCAAGACGTTGACCTCAGAAAAGAGAGCAGAGCAGTTCTCTCAACATTTCACCTCTCAATTTGCGCCTTTTTATAGCGATAAAAGCTTTGTTAATGCTATTGAGGGCTTCAGCTCAATTGAAGTGGGGTATTTATCAAAAAATAAGCGTTTATCTAAAGATTTAAATAGCAGTATGGAATCATTTATTGCTACTTTCCCTGAATTTAAATCTGAAACACCTATTTATATACTGCACTCGCTAGGAAGGTTCAATGGGGCAACGCGAGAATTAAATGGTAAGTCTTACTTAATGTTTGGCGTAGATCTTATGGCTAAGTATCATACATGGCAGAACGATACGCCATTTTTTCATCACGAGTTATTTCATGTTTACCACGAAAAATTATTTCAATGTAAGGATGAGCTATGGTGCTCTATTTGGACTGAGGGATTAGCAACTTACGTTTCACATAAATTAACTCCGTCAGCCAGTGATGATGAATTGATGCTAAACATACCGAGCAATCTGGTGAAAAAGATTCGCTCAAGACAGCTCGATTCTCTCGTTGACCTCAAGAAAAAGTTTTATTCAAAAAAACCTGAAACATATTCTTCATTTTTCAACTTCGCAAAGGATGAGACAAAGCTTCCATATCGAAGAGGTTATTACCTAGGTTATATTTTAGCTAAAGAAATTGGCAAAAATTACAGTTTAGAGCAATTGGCTAAAATGGATAAAAAGACAGTAGAGAGCTTATTACTAAAAGAGCTTGATTCATTAATAAAAGCGGAAGACTAAAAAACGAAACACATAAACGACAAAACCCAGCCGAAGCTGGGTTTTGAGACAACACAATTCTGTGAGAACTTATAATGCTAAGTTCTTTTTCGCACGAGTTAAGTTGTGCTCAACTAACTCGTTACCAGAAATTTGTACTGCTTCGTAAAAGTCAGACAAAGCTGCGGTGTCGTTTTCAGACATGATGCGTGCAACACCACGGTTACTTAACGTAAATGACGTTAGTTCGCGACGTTTATAGCTAGGTACTTTACTCGTACTTAGTAAGCTAATTGCTTTTGAGCATAGTGTTTCAGCTTCAGAGAATTTTTTCTCTTTAACACTCAAAGCACAGTCATTAAATGCTTGTTCGTATTGACGGTTCTGGGCAACATCAGCAGTGATAGATTGGTCAATTACCATCAACTTGTAGTCACTCTGATCAGCCACTGCCATAGCTGAACAAGTTAATAAAGAGCTAAGTGCAACGCGTTTCATAAGTGTACTAAACATAATCTTTTCCTCTATTTGAATCGGTATCAATCGCCGACAAATGAACTTTAATTGAACAGCGCAAATTCAACAAACGATAAAAAATGACCTAATAGATGAAGAAATTTAACCTATAGACTTTAGTCTAATGTAGTGAATTAGTTTTAAGCCGTCAGCCGTCAGCCGTCAGCCGTCAGCCGTCAGCCGTCAGCCGTCAGCCGTCAGCCGTCAGCCGTCAGCCGTCAGATCTGTGATCTGAACCCGATAAAGTAGACTCGGGGTTTAAATACCTACATCTTACGATAAAGAACAATAAAGAATCAGAGTACGCAAAACAAACAAATTGTTGTTAATTAAAAATAAAATAGGTACTTTAAGGTGGTATATAGTTGTTGAATTAATTTATTCAGAATAAGCGTATAACCATGAAACTGATATTTACGTTGTTACTTTTAGGGCCTGTTATTGCCATTGCTGCAGAAGATAAAGTCGCTGTTTATCTTAATTTTGAGCGGGCTTATTTGAGCAATGATGTATCTTTGTTCGTGCCGTTATTAAATAAAAACTATACGATTAGACAAACATTGCATATTCCAGGCATAGGGTCAGATACTGTACCTGTTACTAAAGCTCAGTTACTTGAAGGCATGAAGCAAAACCCAAAGCCTAGTTCATTGCCGCGCTCAAAAGCTGAATCAGTCAAAATAGAAACAATTTCATCAACTCAATTCTGTGCACGTTCACAAACTTTAGATCAAGTCGTAGTAGCAGGTAAAAACTACGAAGAGAAGGAACTGCGTAAAGCCTGTTTTAAACATGAAAACAATCGCTATGAAGCCATATCGCATACTATTGATGTGTATTACCGAGAGCTTTGATAGGCATAGTTAACATTCAGAAATTTCCGTGTATCAAATAAACTTAGTAACTGATATTAATTACGGATAAACCCTATAAGTGAGATAAGGACATAATTATGAACAAACAATTAGGTTTAATAGCTGGGGCATTGCTTGCATCAACAAGTTGTTTCGCAGCTGATAGCTTTCAAGTTGAAACATCTGTTTATAAAGCGAATGAGCTACTAGCATCGCCAGTAATGCTGGTGGAAGAAAAACAACCTGCGAGCATCTCTATAGGTGAGGGGTTTAGTTATGAAGTTAAAGTTACACCACAACAAAATAATACGGCAGCTGTAGAAACATCAATCACACTCGCTGGCAGCTATTTTACACCTTCTTTTGTTGTGGAATATGGTAAACAGGCGTCTTTTGAAATTGGTGAAAACAAAGTGAGTATCTTAGTAACAAAGTCTAAAAGCTAAATTTTCAATAAATGACCCTCATTGAAGTTGAGGGTCACTATGATCTATCACTTAAGATGTTTAAAAGTATCAAGCATCCATTTAATAAATAACTCTAATTGTGCATTGGTTTCGCTAGGATCATGTTGTACTAAGTAATATTTATCTTTCGTTTTTAATGGCATATCGGTGAAATTAAATAACCACTGCTCATCAAACCAAGTCTGACTAATAGGTAAGGGGATTAGTGCAATACCCATACCCTGTTGCGCGGCACGTGCCACACCAAACATACTATCAACCTGAATAATTTGTTTTGGTGCAAAGTCTTCAATACCAGCATGCTCAGCCCATTGGTGCCAAGCCCAAGGACGCGCTTTATGAAGTATAAGAGGTACTTCATTTAAGGCCTGAAATGGGTTTTCTTGCCATGCTTGCCAGTTTTCTTCATTGCAAGCTGGTGTATACGATAGCGAAAATAGCTCATGTACAACGCCTTCGTGCGGTTTAGACGAAGATAAAACAATCGACAAGTCGCTTTGTTTAGTTAGCTCTTTACGCGTTTTTAAGGTATTAAGCTGTAAGTTAGTATTTGGGTGCTCACTGGTCCATTCGCTTAGTTTTGGCATTAAAAGCTCACTGGCGAAAAACTCAGGTAGCGTAATACTGATAGTCACATTTTCTTGTAACTGACTAAACTCGTTGATGGTTTTTTCTAGCGCTTTGATCAGCGGTGATACAGAGTCATAAAAATTCTTCCCTGCGGCAGTTAGGCGGATAGAGCGGGTTTGACGTTCAAATAGCTCAATACCCAATTGTTCTTCTAATTGTTTGATCTGATGGCTTACGGCAGACGGCGTAAGGTAAAGTTGGTTTGCAGCATCTTTAAAGCTAAGAGTGCGTGCAGCAAAACAAAATGAGCGTAAGCCACGAATAGGTGTTTGCATAGTTAATTTCAGTAAGTCTCAATAGCGCTTGTTAGTTAATTAACTGCTAAGCAATTATTATCCCAAAATTTAAAAAAATAGAGAGTAAAGAATGAATATAGCTAACTCTTGCCATATTGTATAAAAAACAGTCGTGAATCGCTCGTTTAATCTATGTTTAGGCTAATGTTTAGCAAAAAAGTGATCTTAGCAGTTTTAGCTATTTCGTCATAGTCTCAGTATTAGATACTGCCAATTCACTAAAGCGGGGCATTTTATACTATTTATGTGGCAAAATGGTGCGGCGAAAGGCTGACTTTAGATAAAAAAAATCCCTCTTGCGAGGGATTTTGGGTAACTCAGCGCCATTGGCACTGGGAATGAGGTCGGTACATGGGATGTGAGTGGTTTAAAAAACCATCTCTGGAACATCACCTTCAACAAGCAATTTGCCTGCCGTTTTGCTAATAATTTCATCTACTGATACGCCCGGAGCGCGTTCGATTAGATGAAATGCGCCGTCTTTAACTTCTAGTACGGCTAAATCAGTTACGATTTTCTTTACACAGTTAACCCCAGTTAGCGGTAAAGTGCAACTTTCTAATAACTTAGAGTCACCATGCTTGCTTGCATGAGTCATCGTAACAATAATATTCTTCGCGCCAGCAACGAGGTCCATCGCGCCACCCATGCCTTTAATTAGCTTTTTTGGGATCATCCACGATGCGATGTTACCGTTCTGGTCAACTTCAAATGCACCTAATACTGTTAAGTCTACATGACCACCCCGTATCATGGCAAAACTATCTGCACTATTAAATATTGCTGCACCTGTGGCTGCTGTCACGGTTTCTTTACCCGCGTTGATCATATCTGCATCAACTTGGTCTTTTGATGGGTACGCACCCATGCCTAATAAACCATTTTCAGACTGCAACATAACTTCGATACCCTCAGGTACATAGTTAGCAACGAGAGTAGGGATACCAATACCTAGGTTTACGTAATAGCCATCTTGTAGTTCTTGTGCAACACGCATTGCAACTTGTTCACGTGATAATGCCATTTTATTGCTCCTTAATCGCGAGTTGTTACACGTTCAATGCGTTTTTCAAAGTCGCCTTTGATCACGCGATTAACATAAATACCAGGGGTATGAATTTGGCTTGGCTCAAGTTCACCTGGCTCAACAATCTCTTCAACTTCAGCAACGGTAATTTTACCTGCTGTCGCGGCCATCGGGTTGAAGTTCATTGCGGTGTGGCGAAATACAAGATTACCGTAGCGGTCGGCTTTCCATGCTTTAACAATGGCAAACTCACCCGTAATTGACTCTTCTAAGATATACGGGCGACCATCAAATTCTTTAACTTCTTTACCTTCTGCAACCGGAGTGCCGTATCCTGTAGCTGTATAAAACGCAGGAATACCCGCACCACCAGCGCGCATCTTCTCAGCGAGTGTCCCTTGTGGTGTTAAAACAACATCAATTTCGCCATCGAGTAGTTGTTTTTCGAAAAGCGCATTTTCACCCACATAAGAAGCGATGATTTTTTTAATTTGCTTATCATGAAGTAAAATACCTAAACCAAAATCGTCTACACCGCAGTTATTCGAAACAACGGTTAGATTTTTAGTCTGTTTACGCTTAATTTCACTGATAAGTCCCTCAGGAATACCACACAAGCCAAAGCCACCAGCGATGATAGTATCGCCATCTTTTAAACCTTCCATTGCAGCTTCATAACTTGAAACCACTTTATCGAAACCGGCCATGAGCCTACTCCTTAATTATTCTGAGTGTTCTTTAGAGCAAGTGATACCTTGCTGACAGGTTGTTTATTTAATGCACTGCAAATAGCCCAACCAGCTTTCGCCAGTCTTTCTAAATCAATTCCATGCTCTATGCCAAGTCCTTGCAGTAAGTAAACTACATCTTCAGTGGCAACATTTCCTGACGCGCCTTTGGCATAAGGACAACCACCAAGGCCTGCAACAGCACTGTCAACCGTTGCAATACCACGGCTTAGGGCGGTGTAAATATTTGTGAGCGCTTGTCCGTAGGTGTCGTGAAAATGTACAGCGAGTTTTGATTTATCAATATGTTGCAAGAGTAAATCTAATAACTCATCGACTTTTTTTGCCGTACCCACACCAATGGTGTCGCCAAGGCTAATTTCGTAACAACCAAGCTCGAGTAATCGCTCTGATACTTTTAATACATCATTATAGTCAACATCACCTTGATAGGGACAACCCATGACGCAGCTAACATAACCTCTAACACGAATGTTATTCGCTTTGGCAAAATCCATAACTTCTTTAAAGCGGTCAATACTTTCATCAATAGAGCAGTTAATGTTCTTTTGACAAAACGCTTCACTTGCCGCTGTAAAGATAGCAAATTCTTGTATGCCGACTTGTTTTGCCGCCTCTGCACCTCGTAAATTTGGGGTGAGGGCACTTAAGTTAACATTAGGCAAATTTAACGCGCTAATTACATCGCTTGAGTCAGCCATTTGTGGCACCCACTTAGGTGACACAAAGGCGCCTGCTTCAATATCTTTAAGCCCAGCATCTGCTAGTGCGTTGATAAGCGCGACTTTATCTTGAGTGCTAACGGCGGCTTCATTTTGCAAACCGTCTCTGGCGCCAACTTCTACAATGCGAACAAAATCAGGAAACTGTGCCATTACGCCTCCGGCTCTTCTACAATCGCGAGCATATCACCGTGGCTCACTAATTCACCTTCAGCAAAGCAATAGCTGGTTAATACACCATCATGCGGGGCATTGAGGGTGTATTCCATTTTCATCGCTTCGATGATGACAACAGCGTCACCTTTAGTAACCGTACTACCCACCTCAACTAAATGTTTAACAACAGTACCATTGAGTGGTGCAGCGAGTGGCAATGCATCACTTTCGTGTTCACTAATATAGTGTTTATCAATCAGCTCTAGCACCGTTTGTTGTGCTTTGTACATCACTGTGATGTGAGAGTCTGTTTGATTAATATGAGCTACAACTTTTTCGCCATTAACAACTAAGTTTGCAAGGCCATTTTCAACCTTGCCCGAGGTTGTATAGTCAACTCCATCTAGGCTGATTTTAAAGCCATCTGAGGTTTTAACCGCATGAACGTTTAAATCCACAAACGGAATTGTTGTCTTAGCGTCACTGTTTAGCATAAAGCCTGTTAATTGTTGCCATGGGCTGCTGCTTGCACCTTTTAGTTGATGTGCATACGCATAGGCTGCCACAACGGTTGCAATAACAGACTGTTGCTCGTTTTTAGCAACAAGGCGCTCACCTTGGTCTTCAATAAAGTGTGTATCAGGTGCACCAGCTTGAAAAGTAGGGTGGTTAGCAAGGTTATGTAAGAAATTAACGTTAAAGCTAAAACCAGCTAGGTGGAATTGCTCGAGTGCTTTTGATAATCGACCAAGCGCTGCCTCACGGTTATCGTCATGAACAATTAATTTAGCAATCATAGGGTCGTAGAACGGGCTAATTTCATCACCCGCAGCAATCCCTGTATCTATTCGTACAAATTCAGATTCGTTCGGTGTAAATAGGGCGTCAATGTGGCCAGAACACGGAATAAAGTCATTACTAGGATCTTCTGCATAAATACGTGCTTCAAAGCTGTGACCTTGTAGCTGAATATTTGCTTGGCTAAGTGGCAGTTCTTCACCTGCCGCAATGTTGATTTGCCAATTCACCAAATCAACACCGGTTACCATTTCTGTTACTGGGTGCTCTACTTGTAAACGGGTGTTCATTTCCATGAAGAAGAATTCATCACCGCATAATAAAAACTCAACCGTACCTGCCCCGCGATAGTTAATCGCTTGGGCACAACGTACCGCTGCTTCACCCATTTCTTTACGAAGCGCATCAGATAAACCCGGAGCAGGGGCTTCTTCAATTACCTTTTGGTGACGACGCTGTAATGAGCAGTCACGGTCGCCTAAGTACACACAGTTACCATGGCTATCGGCAAAAACTTGTACTTCAACATGGCGAGGTTTAGTGACATAGCGCTCTAACAGCACTAAATCGTTACCAAAGCCGGCTTTTGCTTCACGTTTTGCGCCTTCGAGTGCACCGATAAAGTCTTTTGCGTGTTCAACAACTCGCATACCTTTACCACCGCCACCAAAGGCCGCTTTAATCAGTACCGGATAACCAATTTTTTCAGCTTCGGCTTGTAAAAAATCTGTATCTTGATTGTCACCATAGTAACCAGGCACTAAAGGTACATTTGCTTGGTGCATAATTTCTTTAGCGCGGGTTTTTGAACCCATAGCTTCAATACTTGATGCTGGCGGGCCAATAAAGGCGATATCATTTTTCTCACACGCAAGGGCAAAGTCACAGTTCTCTGATAAAAAACCATAACCTGGGTGAATACAATCAACACCTGCTTGTTTTGCTACATCGATGATTTTGTCTGCCACTAAGTACGAGTCTTTACTTGGCGCAGGGCCAATGTGATAAGCCTCATCAGCAAGCTTTACGTGCTGAGCATGTTTATCGGCATCTGAATACACTGCAACCGTTGCTAAGCCCATTTGCTTTGCTGTACGCATAACTCGGCAGGCAATTTCACCACGGTTGGCAACGAGAATTTTTTTCAATGATTTTGTTGTCATAATGGTTCCTATTTCTGCCAGTTAGGGGCACGTTTTTCAAAAAATGCAGTTAGGCCTTCTTGGCCTTCTTCAGATACACGAATGCGTGCAATGCGCTCAGCGGTTAACTCAATAAGTGCATCATCAATTACATTGCCAGCCACATCATTTATTAGCTGTTTTGCTGCTTTAACAGCAATAGGGCCATTGTTGACAAGGTTTTGTAAGTGTTTATCGAGTGCTGTTTGTAAATCGCCGGTGATCTGGTGAATTAAACCTAGTTGCTTGGCTGTATGTGCATCAAAAATCTCTGCCGTTAAAAAATAACGACGTGCAGCGCGCTCACCAATAGCTTTAATGACATAAGGGCTGATAACCGCAGGAATAAGACCAAGCTTTACTTCACTTAAGCAAAACTGTGCATCGTCTTGGCAAATTGCGATATCACAACACGCAATCAAGCCTAACGCACCGCCAAATGCAGCACCTTGTACGGCACAAATTGTTGGATGTGGGCTTGTAGCAAGGACTTTCATAAGCTTTGCTAGCTGCATAGAATCCGCTAAGTTTTCTGCAAAGTCATTGCCTGCCATCGACTTCATCCAGTTTAAATCAGCGCCAGCAGAGAAGTGCTTACCTTCGGTTCTTAAAACCAGTGCGCGCACATCACAGCTATTTGCGTGTTCAATTAAACGGATCAGCTCACTGATGACTTCTTCGTTAAATGCATTGTGTTTTTCAGGGCGACTCAGTACCAGTACAGCCACATTTGATTTTGTTATTTCGAGTGTTACTGACATAAGGCCTCCATTACATTCTAAATACGCCGAACTGCGAATCGCGCTCTGGTGCATTTTTAGCTGCACTTAAGGCAAGCCCTAATACATTGCGAGTATCAGCAGGATCGATAATGCCATCATCCCAAAGGCGGGCACTGGCGTAATATGGATGACCTTGTTTTTCGTATTGCTCGATAATTGGCTTTTTAAACTCACTGACTTGCTCATCAGTCATGCTTTCGCCTTTACGGGCTAAACCGTCTTGTTTAACTTGTGCAAGAACGCCTGCTGCTTGTTCACCACCCATTACAGAGATACGGGCATTTGGCCACATCCACATCATGGTAGGTTCAAACGCGCGGCCACACATACCGTAGTTACCTGCACCATACGAGCCACCAATTAATACGGTGAATTTTGGTACATCAGCACATGACACAGCGGTTACCATTTTTGCACCATGTTTGGCGATGCCTTCGGCTTCGTATTTTTTACCAACCATAAAGCCAGTAATGTTTTGTAAAAACACCAAAGGAATTTTGCGTTGTGCACATAGTTGTATAAAGTGCGCGCCTTTTTGCGCTGATTCACTGAATAAAATGCCGTTGTTGGCAACAATACCGACAGGGTGACCAAATATTTTTGCAAAGCCTGTTACTAATGTTTCGCCAAAATAGCGTTTAAATTCATCAAATGATGAATCATCAACAACACGAGCTATTACTTCGCGTACATCAAATGGCTTTTTAAGGTCAGTACCAACAATGCCGTAAATTTCGTTAATGTCGTAACGCGGTGGTTTAACATCATCAAGTAACGGTGCAGTAGGGCGCTGATAGTTAATTCGTTCAATACATTGGCGAGCAATCGAAAGTGCATGAGCATCGTTTTCAGCATAGTGATCGGCAACACCTGATGTTTTACAGTGAACATCGGCACCACCGAGCTCTTCAGCACTCACTTCTTCACCCGTAGCTGCTTTAACCAGTGGCGGGCCTGCTAAGAAAATTGTACCTTGCTCTTTTACGATAATACTTTCATCAGCCATCGCTGGTACATAAGCACCACCTGCGGTACATAAACCCATTACGACCGCAATTTGTGGAATGCCTTTACCAGACATACGAGCCTGATTATAGAAAATACGGCCAAAGTGTAATTTATCTGGAAATACATCATCTTGTTCAGGCAGGTTTGCACCGCCTGAATCAACTAAATAAATACACGGTAAATGACAACGTTCTGCGATATCTTGAGCACGTAGATGTTTTTTCACCGTTAGCGGAAAGTATGTACCGCCTTTTACGGTTGCATCATTGGCGATGATCATACATTCAACGCCTTTCACACGACCAATACCAGCAACAACACCGGCACATGGAATGGCTTGTTCGTACACGCCAAAGGCAGCAAATTGAGAAATCTCTAAAAATGGCGAGCCTTCATCAAGTAGCGTTTCAATACGGTCACGAACAAACAACTTACCACGGCCTTGGTGGCGCTCTATCAGGGCAGGGCCACCGCCTAAACGGATATCAGCTACTTTTTCACGTAAATCACTTACGAGTGCGGCCATGTTGTCGTGATTTTGCAAAAATTGCGGATCGTGTGGATTTACACTCGATTTTAAAATCGTCATAACAAGGTCCTATCGGCTTTCAGTGAATAATTCGCGACCAATTAGCATGCGGCGGATTTCAGATGTACCTGCGCCAATTTCATACAGTTTTGCATCACGTAATAAACGACCTGTTGCGTACTCGTTGATATAACCATTACCACCTAAGATTTGAATAGCATCAAGGGCCATCTTAGTCGCAAGCTCTGCTGCATATAAAATTGCGCCAGCGGCATCTTTACGTGTTGTTTCGCCGCGGTCACATGCACGAGCTACCGTGTAAACATATGAGCGAGCTGCATTCATTTGCGTGTACATGTCAGCAATTTTGCCTTGAATAAGCTGGAATTGACCAATTGGGCTATCAAATTGTTTACGCTCATGAATATAAGGAACCACAATGTCCATACATGCTTGCATAATGCCAAGCGGGCCTGCAGCTAAAACAACACGCTCATAATCAAGGCCACTCATAAGTACTTTTACGCCTTCGTTTAAGTTACCTAGAATGTTTTCTGCTGGTACTTCGCAGTTCTCGAACACTAATTCACAGGTGTTAGAGCCACGCATACCAAGTTTGTCTAGCTTTTGTGCAGTAGAAAACCCTGGCGTGTTACGTTCAACGATGAACGCTGTAATGCCCTTAGGGCCGGCATTTAAATCTGTTTTTGCATAGATAACAAAGGTATCAGCATCTGGACCATTGGTGATCCACATCTTGTTACCGATAAGTACAAATACATCGCCTTTTTTCTCAGCTTTTAATTTCATCGATACAACGTCAGAACCCGCATTTGGCTCACTCATCGCAAGGGCACCAATGTGCTCACCGCTGATAAGCTTAGGCAGGTATTTTTCTTTTTGAGCCTGAGACCCATTACGGTTAATTTGGTTAACACATAAATTTGAATGAGCACCATAACTTAAACCAATCGATGCACTTGCACGGCTAATTTCTTCCATTGCAATAACATGTTCAAGGTAGCCAAGGCCAGCACCTCCAAATTCTTCAGGTACTGTCATACCTAATAAACCCATTTCGCCAAGCTGTGGCCAAAGTTGATTAGGAAAGGCATTGTCTACATCTGTTTGTTCTGCAAGTGGGGCAATTTCTTGGCTCGCAAAGCTATTTACATGATCACGGATCATGTCTGCTGTTTCGCCAAGTCCGAAGTTCATTTCTTTATAAAGTGAAATAGTGCTCATAATGTGTGTTCCTGTGAGAGTCTGTTGACGAGATTGTTGTCAGGTTATTCGTCTAAATTATTAAGGGTTTCACGACAGCGACGTTCTGCGGTCACCAATTCCATTAGTACAACTTTAATGTCGTCCATTTGTTGGCTTAGGTCCGCTTTTTTCTCTGCGATAAGGTCAAGCATAGTGACTAGCTGTTTAGCGCTCGATTTATCTGCATCGTAAAGTTCAAACAAACGGCCCGTTTCAGCCAAGGTAAAACCTAAGCGTTTACCACGTAGAATAAGTTTTAGTCTTACTTTGTCGCGTTTTGAATAAATACGGGTTTGACCATTGCGATCAGGTGAGATCAGACCTTGGTCTTCATAAAAGCGGATAGAGCGGGTGGTAATATCAAATTCTTTTGCTAGTTCGCTGATACTAAACGTTTGCTCATTGCTAGCAGGTTCAACTGCTGCGCTTTCAAAGTTTGTTTGATTGTCTTGTTTCATGATTTATTTACCTCATTCGAATAACACCAATATAAGTGAAGTTTACGTAAAGGTAAAGGGTGATTTAGGAGTTATACTTTAGACTTATAAAGATAACTGGTTGGATTTGTTGAAAAGCTTTATTTATCTAGCCTTGTAAGCAGATGTTCGATTTTTAATACAACAAAATACAGATAAGTTTACAGTTTTACCGGCCGCAAAAATGTTGATTTTAGATTTACGTTGGCGTAAACGTAAATATTATGTATGCTGAATTAAATCGAAATTAAACTATAACAAATTAACTGTTTGGTTACACATGATTTGAACACATGATGATAACCACTTACATGGAGCCAATTATGACTACTGAAGCCGTTGTTATTGTTGCCGCAAAACGTACCCCAATGGGTGGTTTTATGGGCGCACTAAGTGGTGCACACGCAACTGATTTAGGTGCTACAGCTATTAAAAGTAGCTTAGAGCAAGCCGGTTTATCTGCCGATAAGATTGACGAAGTGATCATGGGCTGTGTATTACCTGCTGGTCTTGGTCAAGCACCTGCTCGCCAAGCAATGTTAAAAGCGGGTCTTAATCAAGGTACTGGCGCAACAACAATCAACAAAGTTTGTGGCTCTGGCTTAAAAGCTGCCATGTTTGCCCATGACTTAATTAAATCAGGCTCTATCAACTCAGCGGTTGCGGGTGGCATGGAAAGCATGAGTAATGCCCCTTATATGTTACCAAATGCACGCTCAGGTATGCGTATGGGTCATGGCGAAGTAAAAGATCACATGATGTGTGATGGCCTTGAAGATGCTTACGACAACAAAGCAATGGGTTGTTTTGCACAAGATACTGCTGATCAATATTCAATTGGTCGTGAACAAATGGATAACTTTGCGCTTAACTCACTAACTAAAGCAAATAGTGCGATTGAAACAGGTGCATTTGCAAACGAGATTGCCGCGCATACTATTTCTACACGCAAAGGTGATGTGACCGTTGCGATTGATGAGCAACCAGGCAATGCACGTCCTGATAAAATCCCTGGTTTACGTCCTGCATTCAAAAAAGACGGCACTATTACAGCTGCAAACTCGTCATCAATTTCTGATGGTGCAGCAGCGCTTGTGTTAATGCGTGAATCAGATGCTAAAGCACAAGGTTTAACACCACTTTGTCGTATCGTTGCTCACAGCACACATTCTCAAGCACCAAGTGAATTTACTTTAGCACCGGTTGGCGCGATGCAATCGCTTTTAGAAAAAGCCGGTTGGTCTGTTAATGATGTTGATTTATGGGAAATCAACGAAGCGTTTGCCATGGTGACTATGCTTGCAATTAACGAGTTAAAACTTGATGAAAGCAAAGTAAACGTAAACGGCGGTGCCTGTGCACTTGGTCACCCAATTGGTGCAAGCGGCGCGCGTATCTTAGTTACCCTAATTCATGCATTAAAGAATCGTGGTCTTAGCAAAGGTGTTGCCTCACTGTGTATCGGTGGTGGTGAAGCTGTTGCTATGGCTGTTGAAGCTATTTAATCGCTTTAGAATTTTAATCTCTCACAGCCGCAACGTATTTTAAAAACTATCATGTTGCGGCCTCTTTATACCCACTGGGGAGGAGTGCCTCATGCACCAAGTACCTTTATTTATCAACGGCGAATTTACCCAATCAAGTTCATCGCAGCTGATTGATGTTATCAATCCTGCAAACCAAGAAGTGTTAGCTCAAGTTCCGTGTGCAACAGATGCTGAAATGGATGCAGCCATTGCCTCTGCAAAAGAAACATTTAAAACATGGAAAGAAGTGCCAATTTCTGAGCGTGCGCGCATTATGATGAAATACGCTGCACTACTAAAAGAAAACCATGACGAGCTTGCGACGATTATTTGTCATGAGCTGGGTAAAACATTTGAAGACGCCAAAGGCGATGTTTGGCGTGGTATTGAAGTTGTTGAGCAAGCAGCCAATGCACCATCACTCATGATGGGCGAAACAATGGAAAACGTAGCGCGTAAAATCGATACTTATTCTTACATGCAACCACTAGGTGTATGTGCGGGTATTACGCCATTTAACTTCCCTGCGATGATCCCATTATGGATGTTCCCACTGGCTATTGTGTGTGGTAACACCTTTATTCTGAAACCATCAGAGCAAGATCCACTAACACCAATGCGTTTAGCTGAACTATTTGTTGAAGCGGGTGCACCAAAAGGAGTGTTACAAGTTGTTCATGGTACAAAACCACAAGTTGACCGTTTATTAGAAGACCCAGCAGTACGTGCTATTTCGTTTGTTGGTTCGTGTGGTGTAGGTGAATACATCTATTCAAAAGGCACAGCAAACCTTAAACGCGTACAAGCTTGTGTAGGTGCAAAAAACCACATGGTTATTATGCCTGATGCAAGTAAGTCGCACGTTGTAAACAACCTAGTAGGTGCGTCTGTAGGTGCTGCGGGTCAGCGCTGTATGGGTATTTCGGTAGCTGTGTTTGTTGGTCAAGCAAAAGACTGGGTTGATGAAATTAAAGCAGGCTTTGAAAACGTACGTCCAGGTGTATGGGATGATACAAACGCGGCTTACGGCCCACAAACATCAAAAGCTGCTAAAGACCGTATTTTATCACTTATCGCAAGTGGTAAAGAACAAGGTGCAACGTGCTTAATTGATGGCTCTGACTTTACTGTTGAAGGCTACGAGCAAGGCAACTGGGTTGGTCCAACGCTATTTACTGATGTAACAACAGAGATGGATTTATATAAAGAAGAGATCTTTGGTCCTGTATTGGCTTGTATGTTTGTAGATTCTCTTGAAGAGGCGATTGAGCTTATCAATAACTCGCCTTACGGTAACGGTACTTCGTTATTCACATCAAGCGGCGCTGCTGCACGTAAATTCCAACATGAAATCGAAGTAGGTCAAGTTGGTATCAACGTGCCAATTCCTGTGCCACTACCGTTTTTCTCTTTCACAGGTTGGAAAGGCTCATTCTACGGCGATCAACACACCTACGGTAAGCAAGGTATTCGTTTTTACACAGAAACGAAAACAATTACTTCACGTTGGTTCGAGGATGATATCGCCTCAGGTCCGAACATGAGTATCAACCTTAAATAAGCCGTAATTAATTTACTGCTGAGCGAGCACCAGCTCGCTCAAAGAACACACATTTAAACGACAATAATAATTCTTTTAAGAATAAGACAACAAAATAGAGGTCTACTATGGACTTTAATTTAACCGAAGATCAGCAAGCGTTTGCTGATACAGCCCGTCAGTTTGCAGAGTCTGAACTTGCTCCATATGCAGCTAAGTGGGACCAAGAACACATTTTTCCTAAAGACACCATTAAAGCAGCCGGTGAGCTAGGCTTTTGTGGTTTATATACCCCAGAAGAAGCGGGCGGCTTAGGTTTATCTCGCCTAGATTCAAGCATTATCTTTGAGCAGCTTGCCATGGGTTGTACAGCAACAACTGCCATGTTGACCATTCATAATATGGCAACGTGGATGATTGCAAGCTTTGGTACTGATGAGGTTAAAGCCCAGTTCTGTGAACAATTAGTAATGGGTGAGTTACTTGCTTCTTACTGTTTAACAGAGCCTGGCTCTGGCTCTGATGCGGCATCACTAAATACCAAAGCGGTTAAAGAGGGCGATGAGTATGTGATCTCAGGCTCTAAGATGTTTATCTCGGGTGCTGGTGAAACTGATTTACTTGTGGTTATGGCGCGCACTGGTGGTGAAGGCGCAGCTGGTATTTCGGCATTTGTTGTGCCTGCAGATGCTGCAGGTATTGAATACGGTAAAGCAGAAGAAAAAATGGGCTGGAACGCACAGCCAACACGTTTAATTAGCTTTGAAGGTGTCAGAATTCCTGCGGCGAACTTATTAGGTCAAGAAGGCGAAGGCTTTAAGTTTGCAATGCAAGGCTTAGATGGCGGTCGTATTAATATTGCTACCTGTTCATTAGGTACAGCACAAGCAGCTCTTAATACTGCGCGAGAATACCTAAAAGAACGTGAGCAATTTGGTAAGCCTTTAGCTGCTTTTCAAGCACTGCAATTTAAGATTGCTGATATGAACACCGAGCTTGTTGCCGCGCGTCAAATGGTGCGCTTAGCCGCATTTAAACTAGACACCGGTGACAGTGAAAAAACCACTTATTGTGCAATGGCAAAACGTTTTGCTACAGATGTTGGCTTTAAAGTATGTGACGACGCACTACAAATTCACGGTGGTTACGGTTACATCAAAGAATACCCATTAGAGCGTCATTTCAGAGACGTACGTGTGCATCAAATTCTTGAAGGCACAAACGAAATCATGCGTGTGATTATCGCACGTCGTATCTTAGCTGAGTCAGCTGGCGACATTCTATAAGGAGCAACCTATGTCTAATCCATCGATTGATTTAAATATTGAAGGTAACGTAGCGGTTTTAACAATGAATAACCCGCCAGCGAATACCTGGACACAAGATACATTAACAGCACTTAAAGACACTGTAACTGAGCTAAATGCTAACAAAAATGTCTATGCATTAGTGATCACAGGTCAAGGTGAAAAGTTCTTTAGTGCTGGTGCCGATCTGAACGTATTTGCCAGTGGTGATAAAGGCGTTGCTGCCACTATGTCAAAAGTGTTTGGTGATGCATTTGAGGCACTAACTAGTTTCCGTGGTGTATCAATTGCGGCAATTAATGGTTATGCCATGGGTGGTGGTCTTGAAGTGGCCCTTGCTTGTGATATTCGTATTGCTGAAGAGCAAGCTCAAATGGCACTTCCTGAAGCGAAAGTTGGCTTACTGCCTTGTGCTGGCGGTACGCAAAACCTTGCGTGGCTTGTTGGTGAGGGCTGGGCAAAACGCATGATCTTATGTGGTGAGCGCCTAAAAGCAGACAAAGCTCGCGAAATTGGCCTTGTTGAAGAAGTGGTTGGTGCTGGCGAAAGTTTAGCTGCGGCAATGAAACTTGCTAACCAAGTGGGTGAGCAAAGCCCGGTTGCTGTGACTGCATGTAAAGAACTTATTCAAAAAGGTCGCACACAACCTATGGCTCATGCATTGCCATTAGAGCGTGAGTTATTTGTACAGTTGTTTGATACGCAAGACCAAAAAGAAGGCGTGAATGCATTCTTAGAAAAGCGTAAAGCAAATTGGGTAAATGGCTAATGACTAACGTAACACTACTAAATCATCAAGATGCGCCTGTGGTGTTTGAAACTGCAGAGGCCGAAAGCGGCCTCATTGCAATTGCGACACTCAATGCGCCTAAGTCTTTAAACGCTTTAAATTACGACATGATCCAATTGCTAGAGCCCCAGCTTAGAAAATGGGCTGACGATGACGCCGTTGCCATGGTTGTTCTAAAAGGGACTGGCGAAAAAGCATTTTGTGCCGGTGGCGATGTAGTAAGCCTGCATAAAGCAATGAGCACAGGTGAGCAAGCTAACTACATTGAAGACTTTTTTACCCTTGAGTACAAATTAGACTACCTAATTCACTGCTATGAAAAGCCAATATTACTTTGGGGTAATGGCATTGTTATGGGTGGCGGCCTTGGCTTAATGGCTGGGGCAAGTCACCGTGTGGTAACCGAAACATCACGTATCGCAATGCCTGAGCTAACTATTGGTTTATACCCTGATGTGGGTGGCAGTTACTTCTTACATAAAATGCCTGAGCAAGTGGGCCTATTCTTAGGGTTAACTGCTGCGTCTATCAATGCTGAAGATGCCTTGTTTGTTAATCTTGCTGATCACTATGCAACAGCAGATAAATATGACGCTATTTTAACGGCTATCACAGCTGAAAAATGGGGCAAAACAGCCTCATTAAACCACGAAAAGTTAACTAAAATTTTAATCTCGATTGATAATATTTCAGGCCGTGTTCCTAAAGGTAATGTAAAAGATAACTTAGCGGTTATTCAAAAACTGGCTGAATTTGACTCATTGCAGAACAAAATTGACTACATCCAAGCATTAGAAACCGAAGACAAATGGCTTACCCGTGCGCAAAAGTCATTAGCGCATGGTTGTCCGCTTAGTTGTGCGCTGGTAGAACGTCAATTAGCTAATTCAAAAGAGATGACGTTAGCAGATTGCTTTAAGATGGAGCTAGGTATGTCGGTTCGATGTGGCGAAGTAGGTGAGTTCCAAGAAGGAGTTCGTGCGCTATTAATCGATAAAGATGGTGTACCTAACTGGCAGTTTAAATCGCTTAGCGATATCGACGAAGCAGTTGTAGATAGCTTCTTTACAGCACGCTGGGATGAGCAATCACACCCACTTAACTCATTAACGTCATCTTAAGTCCAAGGGGTAAACAAATGGCTAAATTAACAATAGGATTTATTGGTTTAGGCAACATGGGTGGCCCAATGGCGGCAAACCTTGTCAATGCAGGTCATACAGTTCGTGTGTTTGACTTAAATAAAGCAGCGGTCAGTGAGCTTGCCGATAAAGGTGCAATTGCTGCTACCGATGCAGCTGAGTGTGCCATTGGCGCAGATATTTTTATCAGTATGCTACCAGCAAGCAAACACGTTAAGTCTCTTTATTTAGGCGAAACAGGCCTTATCAACTTACTTGATAGCAAAACTTTAGTGATTGACTGCTCAACCATTGATGCAGAATCAGCGCGTCAAGTGGGTAGCGAACTTGCTCAAAAAGGTATTGATTTTGTAGATGCACCGGTATCAGGTGGTGTTGCAGGTGCAACAGCGGGCACTTTAACCTTTATCGTCGGTGGTGAGCAAAGTCACTTTGAAAAAGCCAAGCTTGCTCTAGTAGATATGGGTAAAAACATCTTCCATGCTGGTGATATTGGTGCAGGCCAAGTAGCAAAAATCTGTAACAACATGCTGCTGAGCATTTTAATGGCAGGTACCAGCGAAGCGCTACAAATGGGCATCAACAACGGGCTCGACCCAAAAGTGTTAAGTGACATCATGACTGCAAGCTCTGGTCGTAACTGGACACTTGAGCTTTATAACCCATGCCCTGGTGTAATGGAAACGGCGCCAGCAAGTAATGATTATAAACCGGGCTTTATGGTTGATTTAATGGCGAAAGACTTAGGTCTTGCTATGGAAGCGGCTCAGCAAAGTAATTCATCTACCCCAATGGGGTCAATGGCGAAGAATCTATACACTATGCTTCAGCATCAAGGTGCGGGTAGTGATGATTTTA
The DNA here is from genome assembly GCF_019134595.1 of Pseudoalteromonas shioyasakiensis. Taxonomy (NCBI): domain Bacteria; kingdom Pseudomonadati; phylum Pseudomonadota; class Gammaproteobacteria; order Alteromonadales; family Pseudoalteromonadaceae; genus Pseudoalteromonas; species Pseudoalteromonas shioyasakiensis. Next base: position 1,859,407 of record NZ_CP077770.1, read on the forward strand.
GTGCTATTTTTAAATTATTCTCGAAGTAGGAGTTTGTTGTGGAAATTAAAAACAACAACATCGTAATTACCGGTGGTGCGCAAGGTTTAGGCTTTGCGATGGCCGAGAAATTTGCATCCCATGGCGCGAACATCGCTCTTATAGATATGCAACAAGACGTACTTGATACAGCAGTATCAGCGCTTGCTAAATATGGCACAAAAGTGATGGCGTATGCTGCTAATGTCACAGATGAAGACGCTGTTGTAGCAACGTTTAATACTATCAACAAAGACTTTGGCCATATCGGCGTGTTAATTAATAACGCAGGTATCTTACGCGATGGTATGTTTATCAAAGCAAAAGAAGGCAAAGTGGTTGATAAAATGTCGTTGGCTCAGTTTCAATCTGTGATTGATGTGAACCTAACCGGTGTTTTCTTAGCAGGTCGCGAAGCTGCGAGCCACATGATTGAGTCTGGCAAAGGCGGTGTTATCGTTAATATGTCGAGTGTTGCCCGTGCTGGTAACATTGGCCAAACAAACTATGCAGCGTCTAAAGCCGGTGTTGTTGCGATGACAACGGGGTGGGCGAAAGAGTTAGGTCGCTTTGGTATCCGTGTTGGTGCAATCGCACCAGGTGTTATTCGCACAGCAATGACAGATGCAATGAAACCAGAAGCAAAACAACGCATGATGGCGGTAACGCCAGTAGGTCGTTTTGGTGAAGCAGAAGAAATTGCCCATACAGCACAATACATTATAGAGAATGACTTCTTTACAGGTCGTGTTGTTGAAATTGATGGCGGTATTCGCCTTTAATTTTAAATGGTAACCCTTTACCCATTGAAAGTACCAAAACGGTAAGCCTAGCTTGCCGTTTTTTTATTTTTAAAGTATTTTAAATTCATAATGATAAGGAGATTTTTTATGAACACTGATGGCATTACAGTATCAATGAGCAAAGGGATTAAAGCCAATTTCAAACTGGGTGAACATTTAATCGAATACTGGGGTTCTGCTTACTCAGGTAAAGAAGTTCTGAAAGTAGACGGTGAATTAATAGCAGAATCACGTAACTTTAAAACAAAATCTGTTCATGAATTTAATATTGATGGTAAAGCCTGCCAATTAACAATTTCAGTGACTTTATTCAGGAAGTTTTCTTCCACCATAACATTAGAGTGTGAGGGTGAGCTAGTTCACCGTTATCAACTGACATACGGTAAAACCCGAAAAATTGCTTGGTATTTAAAAGCAATCCCATTTTTATTTGCAGGTATTTTAGGCTGGTGTTTCGCCGCCGATATTCTTACCTTGATAGAGTTAGTTATCTTTGGCTGCTTAACCTTTGCAGTATCAGAACTGGTTATGAAAGATCAAGGCTGGATCATCGAAGAGCAAAAGCCTTGTAATTAACTTCCTAGCATTCAATAATTAAGCGGTTAAAAGCCGCTTAACTTTGAGAGATGCAGTGAATCCCAAACAAATCCGCAATTTTTATATCAATGAAGAACAGTCTGTTTACTTACTGTCTCACCATGATGCTAAAAAGCACCGTCAATGGCTTAACATTTGTATTAAACAGCTTACTTTGCTTGGTTACAGTGACGTTGAATTAATTGGCTCTGGTGCGTTTGGATTTGTTTTTGCCGGTGTTGATGATGAAGACTTACCTTGGGTGTTTAAGTTTTCACGTATAACCCTTGCACAAAGTGTACGTGATCGTCTAGAAGACGAAGCGTACATGCTCTCGCAAGTTAATAACCCGCTGGTGCCAAAATTTTATGCCTTTGAGCGCATTAAAAAGCAAGGCATTTTAATGATGGAGCGCGCGCTAGGTGAAGACTTAGAAAAAATTTCCATTAAACAGGGGCGTTTTAGTGCAGCAAAAGTTATGGCGCTGGCTCTTAGGTTACGTAATGTGCTGGTAGATTTACGTGAACATAAAAATGGCTTAAGCCCACAGCCAATAGTGCATGGCGATATCAAACCCTCGAACATTGTTTATGATGAACAAACTAATAAGTTGTCGTTGGTAGATTGGGGCAGTTCTGTTTATGCACAAATAGACGCTGAAGGAAATCCGGTTGCCAGCAATTTTATGGATCTTATGTCTGCTGATATCAGTACCACTAATGCACGTATGGGTGATGTGTATTTTATTGGTGATGAGCAAATGTCAGGCGGGCAGTCATCGCCACGTTTTGATGAGCAAGGGGTTGCCTCAACCCTGTATGCACTGGCCTCTGCGCAATCTTGCAGGTTCGGTGCGGCGGTTATTCCGGCTACAAGCCTCAATTTACCTATGGAGCTTGCCCGGGTTATTGACGGTATGCTTTCAAAGAATAAGGCCACTCGCGATGGGGCTGGTGATTATTTTATGCGAAACATGCCGACAATGGCTAAAGCTTACCTGCCTGAATTGCCCCGTAAGGTCATTCGCCCTTATATTCCGTATTGGTTTAGTGAGTTTGATGAGCACCCAGACACGGTGGTATACAGCTCGCGAAAGCAATTTTTAAGACAAGCCGACCATAATCAACAATTACTTGATGTAAACGATGCCCAGCTCGACAGATACTATAAAGAGTTTTTATTTGATACCGGCGACACCGAAAAAGCATTTTTGGCTTCTATTAGCCGATTAGCAAAATACCCAGTAGTAGGGGGCCTTAGTTTTCATTGGAAAGAAAACTCACTGTTTGTTGAGTCTTCACTTATTTTGCATGATGAAACGCTCGGCACTGCGTTTACAGATGCGATTAACAACACGGTGATGTTAGCACAGGGAATTGAACAAAAAGGTCTCTTTAAATGTTGCTTGTTTGATGCGCGTAAAACTATTCAGCTCGAACGGGATGGCACAGGTGCGTTTAAATTTGAGAATTTACCTGAGCTTGATTATGAAGTGATGGATATCCAAGCCTCAGACGTAACCAGACCGCACTCTTACTTTGAAGATGGTAAAGACCCGGATGAGCAATTACAGCTTCCGAAAAAGGTTATAAAGTGCGTATTTGAGCTAAACCAAATACACCATACGGGCTGTATCATTTTTGAAGCCTTACCTGATAGGATGAAAATACATCATTACTATCGTCTGCTAGATGCCAGTAAAGAACCTGAATTTAAACGTTTATTAAGTAAGCTTATGCAATACGCGGTTAGTATCACAGATGTAGGTGTAGCAGGCTTTATGAAGCTACCTTACAAAAATACCCGTGAATTTGATTTATGCACTAAACAGCCCGATGAGTTTTATCCGCGAGATCCCAAAAGAGTGTTAGACATATGAGCCTTTTACCTATGGCTGATGCTTCAGCTAGTGAGAAAGACAAAATTGATGCATTAAGATGTATTAAAATGCGGAATCTTGTAGGAGCTGCAAACAATACAAAGTGGAATGAGCTCATCTGTGAAGTGCGAGAATGGAAAAATTGGCAACCACCTTTTCGTTCGAAATGGGTAACTGGGCATATATCAGAATGGGATTGTGAGTGGTGCTATCATTTACCATTTCCTTTTATCGGTGTTCAGTGGCTAGATTTATACTTTATTGAAGAGATAGTAGACGTCAGAAGGCATCACTTTATAAAAGAGCATGATCACTCTGAAAGCTTAATTGAGCTTTTAGATAAGATAGGTTTATCTTACGAAAAAGGTAAAACAACATTAAGAATTTGGGGATATCTTCCTAAGTGCCATGAGCTTTTTGATGAAACTAATAACTACATGTTGAATGTATTTAAACAAAGTCATTAAAATTGATCGCAATAGTAAGGAATATGGCTGATGAATCAATTAACAGAGAAAAAGATTACTTGTCCGTATTGTGGTGAGCAAATAGATATCTTACTGGATCCTGCAGACTTAAATCAGCAGTATATTGAAGATTGCCAGGTTTGCTGTAAACCAATTAACTTTTTAGTTTTTGAAAGTATAGATGAAGAGCTTTCAGTTACAGTATCAAGTGATGATGAGAGTAGTGGTTTTTCTAATTTTTAGAAATTAGATTCTAAAACTTCTAATTTATGAAATAAAAAACCTGCTAAATAGCAGGTTTGTGAGTAATTGGTTTTACTTATGCTCTTCAATTATCTCAGTGATCCCTTCAGCTGAGAGTATTTCTATCCAATACCCATCAGGGTCTTTAATAAAAGCTAGGCCTTTCATAGAGCCATCGTCTGGTTTTTTTACAAACTCAACTTCGTATTTTGCAAAACGTTCGCACGCAGCGTAAACGTCTGGCACGCTAATACCAATATGGCCAAAGCCTTTTGGTTCATCATTTCCACTATGATAACCAGCAAAGCTGTCGTCGTTTTCTGTGCCCCAATTATGCGTAAGCTCGACAAGAGCTGGGCGGCGAAACACCCATTGTGCTTTTTCTTTATCGGTGCCTGTTGGCATGTCTTGCTCATAACCTAAAAAGTACAGCGTAAACTCCATTTTAGGAAAGTCATATTTACCCAGTAACTTCATGCCTAAAACGTTTTGGTAGAAATCTAAAGAAGGCTTTGGATCTTTAATGCGCAACATTGTTTGTTGCATTACGAAATCTTGCGTTGCATTTGCGATTTGTTCAGGTGATTCGTTGTAGTTAGACATACACATCCTTTTTAACTGACATTAATGATGATGCACTCAGTCTAACATAACCAGATTACCCTTAAATTAATAAAAAATAATATTGACCAGTTTGACTGGTTGTGAAGAAATTAGCTTGCTAACTTACATAAAAAACCGCCTCAACAGGCGGCTCTTATAAATTGACAGCTTGTAACTAGCAATTGTTAATTAGTTGCCCCAAGGATTACTCGCACTTGAACGTTGTTTGCGGGTTCGTGCTTGTTGCTTGGCTTCTTTTTTAGCGTGAATGCGTTTAGCGTCGGTAAAACTTAACTCACAAGGTTCACCTGGTTTCTGATCTGCAGGGATCACGCGATCGCGAGGTGGCAGCTCGTAGTTTACATCGTCTGGGCGTGGTAAATTTTTAAGGCGATACAAATAAAAGTTTTCTACTTTTTCTTGTGCCCATTGGGTTTTACGTAAAAACTTAACCGCAGATTTTACATCTGGGTTATTCTTAAAGCAGTTCAAACGCATATAGGCGTGGAGTAATTCCCAGCCATATTGTTCGACAAGCTCTGTCACGACTTGCTCGATACCAACACCTTGCAGTGGGTTATTGCTGAAAATTTCTTTATTACTCATTAGACTTTCCGGTATTACAAAACTAGGGTAAGTATAATTGCCTTTACCCTAGTTTTATAGCTAACTTGCTAAGAATGTTTATATTCGAGCTTAATCTTTACAATTGACCACTACACGGCCGCGAATTTCACCTTTTAATAGGGCTTCTGCATTCGCAACGGCTTCAGAAAGAGGAATTTCTTGCGAAATAGCATCGAGGTATTGAGCTTCTACTAACTCACTTAGACGTTGCCATGCTTCAATTCGGTCTGCTTTAGGGCGCATTACACTATCAATACCCATTAGGCTGATACCACGAAGAATAAACGGCGCTACTGTTGCCGGAAAGTCCATACCTTGTGCTAAACCACAGGCCGTTACAACACCACCATATTTAATCGATGCACATACATTTGCAAGGGTGTGGCTACCCACAGAATCAATTGCACCAGCGAATTGCTCTTTTGCCAGTGGTTTACCAGGCGCTGAGAATTCTTCGCGAGATAAAACGCGTTTTGCGCCTAGTTTTTCAAGGTGCTCTGCTTCGTTCATTCGTCCTGTTGTAGCAACAACATCAAAGCCAAGTTTATTTAATAAGTAAATAGCAAAACTACCCACGCCACCATTAGCACCGGTAACAAGAATTTCACCGCTTTGGGGTGTGATACCTTGTTTTTCTAATGCGATAATACTTAGCATTGCCGTATAACCTGCAGTACCAATTTGCATAGCCTGTTTTGATGTTAAATTAGCGGGGAGGGGGATGAGCCAATCAGCACTCATAGATGCTTTTGAACTCAAACCACCTAGGTATTTCTCACCAACACCAAAGCCATTTAAAAGGACTTTATCACCTACTTTAAATTCATCGCTTTTAGAGTCTGTTACTGTGCCTGCAAGGTCTATCCCTGGGATCATAGGAAATGCTCTTACCACAGGGCCTTTACCTGTAATCGCTAGGGCATCTTTGTAATTCAACGTACTGTAGTCAACATCTATATTTACATCGTGCTGGTGGATGCTCTCTACAGGAAAGTCTGTGTATTCGGCGCGATAGCCTTGATCATCTTTGTTGATAACTACCGATTTTACTGATGTTGTCATGGTGACTCCTTTTAGACCGATCGTCTTTTAATGGTTAAAATAAAACCGTATTTAAACGGCTTTATAAAATTAAGCGTAAAAATTGTGCTGTATAAAGGGTAAGCGGTTCACTTGATTTATCAAGTTTAGAGCGCATCACTGCACCTTCCCAGCCAATCCAGAAGAACTCAGCAAGCATTTTACAATCTGATGACTGAGGAATTTGCTTTTGCTTTTTAGCATCAACTAAGCATTGCTCAATTAAAGCTTGCCAGTTTGCGTAAGCCTGCTTAATACGGTCAATCATTGGCTCATCAAGGTGACTGATTTCTTGGTTTAAATTACCAATTAAGCAACCGCGATTAAAATCAAACTTTGCCATGCCTTGTTTAGCGTCATTGGCAAACAGCACAATCCTCTCAAGAGGGGTTGTTGCATCGTTGGTAAGGTGGCGTTTTAACTTTGCCTGAAAATAGCTGTCGTAAGCATCAATGAGTGCTAAGCCAAAATCATTCTTACTTTTGAAGTAATGATAAAAAGAGCCCTTAGGTACCTGCGCTGATTTTAAGATTAAATCAATGCCAGTTGCACTAAAGCCTTTTTCGGTTAATACAGCTAAACCCGTATTAATTAATAGGGCACGAGTATCTGCATTCGAACGCGCTATTTTTGGTGGCCTGCCGCGACGGCTTGGCACAGAGTTATTTGTTTCCATGACGAGTATATTAGACCGATCGGTTTTTAATATGCAAGTATTAAATTGACTAAATTGTAATCATCATAAATTTGTCATGATTACAATTTAATTGGGAACTTTGCCGAAATAGGTTAGGTCACAAATAATGAAGCTAAAAGAGCTGTATCGTTTTTAGCTGAATTTAAGTGTATTAATAGATGGTTTTAGTTAAAGAGGTACGACCACTTAGTCATTTAAAATGTTAATTCATTTGAGCATCAGCACGTTAGTTATTGTCAATTTATTTAATTGCTTTTTGCTATTTGAATTTAACAGTTTTATTAACTATTCATTAAATGTAGATGTCAATTTCGCTACATATCTATAAATATAAAAAGGTGAGGATATTACCTATGAAGAGACAGAAAAGAGATCGTTTAGAAAGAGCTCATTCTCAAGGTTATAAAGCAGGCTTGGCAGGCCGTTCCAAAGAACAATGCCCTTATCAACAAATCGACCCTAAATCTGAATGGTTAGGTGGCTGGCGAGAAGCCATTGAAAACCGAAACATGTTTAAAACTTAATATAGGCACCTTATTTACGCAAAAAAGCCCCATCTAGGGGCTTTTTTGTATCTGCACATCAATATTATACCAATCCGCAATAATACTTAATCATTTTGAGGGATTAAACCTGTCGCTATCTGCGTTAAAAATTTCTGATTTAGAACAACTAAATAACGAAATTTTTGCCTTGCTATCAACGAGGTTTTCTTGCCTCAAAATAGATCACTTAATTAAGCGAATTGGTATTAGAATGCAGATGTATCTTGGAAAAGACCTACTTTAAGATCTTTTGCTTCATAGATTACGCGGCCATCTACTTCTACAGTACCATCAGCCATACCCATGAATAATTTACGTTTAATAACACGCTTCATGTCTAAACGATAAGTTACTTTTTTAGCTGTTGGTAAGATTTGACCTGTGAATTTAACTTCACCTACACCAAGTGCACGCCCAAGACCCGGGCCACCAGACCAACCAAGGAAGAAACCAACTAATTGCCACATAGCATCAAGACCAAGACAACCAGGCATTACTGGGTCACCTTTAAAGTGACAGTCAAAGAACCAAAGATCAGGATTGATATCTAGTTCTGCAACGATTTGACCTTTACCGTGCTCACCACCATCTGCAGTGATAGAGATAATGCGGTCCATCATTAGCATATTGTCACTTGGTAAACGACAGTTGCCTTCACCGAACATTTCACCTTGACCGCAAAGGACCAATTCTTCTTTTGTATAGCTGTTTTTAGGTTCCATAACTCTCATTCATCGCTTAGAAATTGCCCCGTACTTTAGCGTACACTTGTACGCTAAACAACTCGGAGCAGTTAATTATTTGCTATTTTTCGCTTGTTTTATGACCATTTAATTAAACTGTCGCTGATAAAGGGAGATAAAACCGCGCATTGTGAAGTAAAAATCATTATAATTGCTGTGATTCTTTAACCAGTCTAAAGGAAATTTATGATCCTTTTTGTAAACTCACTGACAGTGATTGATTTTTCTTACTTGTGTAATAAACGCGGCGCAGTTGGCGAGAGCTGGATTGTGGATTTAACTCTGCACGGTCAATTAAATGATGAGTCGATGGTGCTTGATTTTGGCTTAGTTAAAAAGCAAATCAAGGGCATTATTGATAACTGTATCGACCATAAACTTGCTGTGCCAGCTTCTCTAAACGGTTCACTAACACAGCATGCTGAGCACAGCGTGCTAGATTGTCACTTTGGTGATAATTATCACTTAGCTATGAGCGCTCCTAATCAAGCATATTGTTTAATCGATGCAGATGTTATTGATGAAAAATCTGTAACTGAGTTTTTAATAAAAACTATTATGCCTGAGCTCCCTAGCAACATCGAAAAGATTGAAATTAATTTATACCCAGAGCATAGCCAAAGTTTTTATTATCATTACAGCCATGGTCTTAAAAAGCACGATGGTAATTGTCAGCGTATTATTCATGGCCATCGCTCACAAATTGGTATTAGCCTTGATGGTATGGCTATGCCTCGCTTACAAAAAGAGTGGGCAGATAAATGGGAAGATATTTACTTAGCAACAGCTGAAGATGAAATTAATAAATCTGACCTTAAGCATGTAACTGCACAAGAGAACGATATCTGCTTTGCTTATACATCACAGCAGGGCTATTTTGAAATGGCGATAGACAAATCACGCTGCGACATTTTACCTTGCGATACTACGGTTGAGTGCATTGCTGACTACTTAAGTTCACAAGTTAAAAACCAATACCCTGATTCAGAAGTTAAAATTACAGCTTACGAAGGGGTTGGCAAGGGGTCAATCAGTTATGCGTAAAGGATTACTAATAGCAGCATTTGCAGGATTGTTTTCTTTAACTGCAAATGCTGTTGAATTAAAAGGACATTTAACTCAAGGCGGTTTAGTAACAGGCAAAATTGAAGGTGCTAAAAGTGTCAGCTTCAATGGTGAGCCACTTAAGCTTTCAAAAAATGGTGAGTTTGTGTTTGGCTTTGGTCGTGATGCTAAGACAAATCATAGCCTTTCTTGGGTTGATAATGCTGGTGTTAGCCACGATCAAGCAATTTTGATCACAAAACGTGATTACAAAATTGATAAAATCACCGGTGTTGCAAAAAAATATGTTTCGCCACCTAAAGAAGTGTCTGAGCGTATTAGCCGTGAAGCTGTAGCTGTACGTAAAGCTAGGCAAGTCAATTCTGACTTACCATACTTTTTAGACCCTGTTTATAAGCCTGCGACCGGGCGTATCTCAGGTGTTTATGGTAGCCAGCGTTACTTTAATGGTGAGCCTCGCCGCCCGCACTTTGGTTTAGACATTGCCAATAAAACGGGTAGTCCAGTATATGCGCCAGTTAGTGGTACGGTGGTTTTTGCTGATGCAGACTTATATTACTCTGGTGGTACCCTAATTCTTGACCATGGCCATGGCGTAACCTCGACTTACATTCATTTAAGCAAGTTAGATGTAAAAGTAGGGGATGAAATTAAGCGTGGCGATAAAATTGCGGAGATCGGTGCGACTGGTCGCGTAACTGGCCCTCATTTAGACTGGCGTTTTAATTGGAAAAATGAACGCCTTGACCCTGCGCTAATGATGCAAGACACATTAGCTAATAAAAAGTAGAGACTATGACACAACAAATCGATCGTGACGCTATTATTGCACAGCGTATTGCTGACTCAACAACGTCGGTAACAAAAACTGTTTTTCCTGGCCGTACCAACCACCACAATACTTTGTTTGGCGGTGACGCGTTGGCATGGATGGATGAAGTAGCGTTTATTGCTGCTACACGTTTTTGTCGTAAGCCACTTGTAACGATTTCGTCTGACCGTGTAGATTTCAAAGAAGCCATTCCGGCAGGTACATTTGCAGAGCTTATTTCTAAAGTTGTACACGTAGGTAACACTAGCCTTAAAGTAGATGTTGAAATCTTTTTAGAAAGGATGCACAAAGACGATAAACACTTAGCTATTTCTGGCAGCTTTACGTTTGTAGCGGTTGATGATAACCACAGACCAACTCCAGTTGTATGCGATAAAATGATCAACGGTTTCGAATAAAACTGTCTGAAAGTTTTAACTGAATTAAGTACCTTAGGGTACTTAATTTAATACCCATAAAGAACACATCATACTATGATTGTTTTAAGTATATCTCAGCAAGGAACAATATATGCAACTATAAATAATCAAAGGGGGAGTGCGATGCGTTTAATATTATTGATCATTTATCTATTAATTCTATTTCTGGCTTTTAATCAGTTCGATAATTATTTGTTTGATTTGGTGGCCGCTTTGCGAGGTTTGCTGATTGTATGTAGTTTTTTACCTGCATTTTTTTTATTGTGGTGGAGCAAAAAACTATCTATCAGTCTAATTGTTTTAAGTATTAGCTTAGTGCTATTTCATTTTAAGTCTTACTCATCAGCCGAAGAGATTCAAAACACCGATATCAAAGTCGCCCAGGTAAATTTGCAATATAGTAATCCTAACTTAGCAAATATCATCACTAGCAAATTTATAAATGCGCAAAATGATATCTTGGTACTGTTTGAATTTAATGATACTCAGCGTCATGTGCTTGATGAGCTAAACACTAAATATCATTTATTTGGTTATGCTGAAGTTGAAGGGGCACCATTTGGCATTATTGTTATCTCAAAAATTCCAATCGTACAAAGGCAAATTAAACGCTTTGATAACCCTAAACTTGGCTACGTGAAGCTGAGTTTTTTACACAATAACGTTATGTTAAATAGTGTGTTTTTACATCCTCCATCACCTAGAACTCAAAGTTTGTGGAGTCAGAGAAACTTAGTTTTAAGAGAAGTTGCTAAAGAAATTAAAAAGTTAAAGGGGAATTGGTTAGTTGCTGGTGATTTTAATACAGTACCTTGGTCACGGTACTTTATTAATAATAAAAGCAGTTGTTTTAAGCGCGCAGGTTTTTATACGTCTTGGTCTTTGAAAAATCAACTAAGTGATTTAAAAGTTTTGGGTTTGCCAATAGATCATTGTTTACTGAGTGAAGATGTTTCTTTATCTAATGTTGGTGTTAACTCTGTAAACGGCAGCGACCACAAACTGCTGCACTATGAACTTACATTTTCTACGCATTGATTAAATTTAAGATGACTATTTTCAATTAATATATCAACCAGCATAGTTAGTTCAAAGTTATCCCAAGGTTTTGCGGTAATCATATTAGCTATATTATTGTTAAGCGCACTTTTAGAAGCTTCTAGTTCTGCATAGCCGGTAATCAAAAGGCGAGAGCAGTTCGGCTGTAGCAATTTAATATCCTCTAAAACAGCAAAACCACTGACTGCAGGCATCAACAGATCACAAATGACCAAACTAATTGGGTTCTGTTTCGCATACTCAATTGCCGATAGAGGGTCGCTGAAACAAATTACATGGTTATTAGTAGCTAATAATCGTTTTAGCGAACGTAAAATTGCTTCATCATCATCGATGATTACAATGTTTTTTTTCATGAATGTGCTCCAAATAAGTGCTTTAAGTCATAGAGCATATGTTTAAAGTTTCGTTTATGAGGGAATAGCCAAAAGGCTTTGTTCGAATACATAAGTGCTTTTGAATACTGACCAAGTTCACGGTAGAACTCGCCATAACATTCACTTAAACGTGCTTTAATTTTTTTGAGTTCATTATTTGATACAACAGATTGGTTGCGATTAATAATTTCAACCATAGCCGCTAGCCTATTTTCTCTATTTGATGTTATTGAGTTAGCACGCATTAGATAGTGCATTGCACACAGCGTTGAATAACCAACATAACCTTTTTTAGCTATTTTTAACCAGCAATCTAAATCGGTAGCACTACTTAACTTATTGTCAAAACCACCCACATCAACAATGGTTGAACGTTTAACCATGACCGACGAAGTACCAACAATGTTGGTTGTGATCATTTGGCTTATTGGATTATCAAGAAATTGGAAGTTTGTGTTTTCTTTATTACATTTAAACTCGGGCCAATAATCAAAACAGCCAATTATATCTTCGTTGTTTTCATTAAAATGCATGTAGTCAGTAAAACTTAAAACGCAATCTGGGTGTTTTTTATGAAATGCAAACTGAGCTGCAAGCTTATCGGCTGACCAATAATCATCGGCATCTAAAAAAGCTAAGTACTCTGACTTTGCTTGTGTAATTGCCAGGTTACGAGCAGCCACAACCCCTTTTCTTTGTTGGCTGAAGATACGTACCTCACTTTTCTCAGCAGCTAGTTGCTCAAGGTATTCTTTACTGCCATCTGTAGAGCCATCATCAACAATAATGATTTCGAAATTTACATTTTTTTGCTGGTAAATACTGTTAATACAGGTATCTAGATACTGCAAACAGTTGTAGTTAGGAATGATAATACTGACTTGGCTGTTCATAATATGCTCCAAAAGCATTAATTTACGTATTGAAGGATACGCAATTTAAAAGCCAGCTTTAAATCCGTATTTTCTGTTAAATTACTCAGCCTTTTCTCTTTGTGCATTGCATTTTGCAAATCTTCAGCAAAATTTAATCTCATTTCGGGAATTTAAAGGTTTATTAGCCGGGTATGGAATTTGCCATAACTCCTATAACAGTTTTTATAGGAGCGTTTTTATGAAGCACATTGCTATTTTGGTCCCAAGCTTTCCGATTGCATCTGAAACATTTGTTGTTACGGAAATTAAAGCCCTAGTTAATGCAGGGCATAAGGTGACAGTTCTTACATTTGAAAAAACCAGTGTGTTGATTAACTTAACCAGTGCTATTGAAGTTAAAAAAATCACTAAGCCTGCGTTTAAATTAATCTTACCTTCTATGTTTAACATCTATAAGTTAGCGAGGGCAACGCATACCGCAGCCCAATTTAAATCAATTTCAACACAATCTTTACTTGCTTATGGTTATCAAATTGCACGCTATATAAAAGCTGCAAAGATAGATCATTTACATTGCCATTTTATGCATGGGCCACTTGCATACGGCATCGTTGCGGCAAAACTTGCAGACGTTACCGTGTCTTCTATTGGCCACGGCCATGATGTTTACGTAAACAACGCAGACTTAAAACCCAAATTAGCTCTTTGTGATTTTTCAATAGCGGTTTGTGAAGAAATGGCTATGCAATTTAAGCGCTTTTCGAAGAGCAATGTTAAATTGTTGCATTGTGGTATCGATACTAGCCAATTTAAGTTTGTACCATCGTCTCTAAATGAATCCGTGCGTTTGATTTTCATCGGCCGTCTTGTCGAGAAGAAAGGGCTGCAATTCCTATTACCGGCACTTAAGCATATTCCAAAAGAGTTTGGTATAACCTTAGATATAGTAGGGGACGGGCCAATGCTGAATGATTTAATGTATATGGCTGAAGAGCTTGGTATTCGTAAATCTATACGCTTTCTAGGTGAAAAACCTCATGATTGGGTTAGCTCAAACCTAATTTATTACTCTGCGCTTATCGCCCCTTTTTGTGTCGCAGAAAATGGCGACCGTGATACAGGCCCGTTAGTTTTAAAAGAAGCCATGGCTTGTGGCCTTCCTGTACTGACTACCACTTTAATGGGAGCAAACGAAATTGTAACCCCAAGTGTTGGTATGAAATGTATGCCAGGTAGTATCTCAGGGCTCAGCAAAATGCTTTATAAATTTCATCAGCTGTCACCTCATAAACGTTATTTACTTGGTCAAAATGCCAAGCAACACGTTAACGAGCATTACAACGCTGTGAAACAAGCAGAGCAGCTTTCCAAATGGGTTGAATCTTTATAGGGAGGTTTTATGAGTAACTTAAAACAAATTGGTTACTTTGCTTTAGCTATTTTTGCAGTAAAAGGGTTTGGCTTTTTACTTTTACCAATTACAACTCGCTTTTTAGAAAAGAGCGAGTTTGGTGAGCTGAACTTCTTAGTAACCATGTCGGCGCTATGCTCTTTAGTAGTGTCACTTGGTTTACCTGAGCTACTACTAAAACAACAGTACCCATCTTTTCGTGAAAAAATGGCGTTATTTAGAGACTCTCTGGTATTAACAATCTGTTTTAGTGCGCTTTTTTTAGGCTGTAGCTTTATATTTAGCGAGCAAATTATTGCAACCTTACCTGCGAAAATAAAGGTGATTGATTTTAGGTTACTTATTTTAAATTTAACTTTTGCCTCGGTACTTGCTATCCCGTACACCTACTACCGGTTATTTGGTTACGCGCAAAAGTATTGTTTTTATAGTATTGCGCATGCTGTCATACAAACTTGTTTAACAATCACTTTGTTAGTTCTTGGTTTTAATGTAACCGGTGTAATGGTTTCAGGCGTTGTCTGCACATTCATTATTATGTGCTTAACCTTGAGTGATATGCGAAGTGCTCTTAAAGTGAGCTATTCTCGCTTTAGCTGGAGAATAAAAAAATCACAGACTGCATTCTTAACCTCAATTGTTGCATCAGGTTTATTTGTTTATGCCGGTAATGGGGCAGAAAACTGGTTCATCGTTGCCGAATTTGACGAGAGTGTTTTAGCGAGTTATTACGTTGCAGCGCAATTTGCCATTATAACTTCGTTCACCTTTGAGCCAATTAGGCTTTGGTGGTTCGCCAAACGTTTTTGCTTAATTAAGCAAGATAAAACGCAATATCAAAATTATGCAATAACCTCATTAAATGCAGGCTTAGCTATGTGTGTTCTAATGAGTTTACTGGCACCAATCGCATTAAACTCAGTACTTCCTGCTGAATACCATGGCAAAGATAGCTGGCTGATTCTGTTGATTATTGTTGTTGCCATACGCCATCACAGCGATATTTTTAATATTGGTTGCTACATGCATAAAAATGGTGTGTTTGTATCCATTGTAAACTTCTTTACGGCACTTTTAGGTCTTAGTCTGCTGTATTTATTAGTGCCAAAACATGGTGTTGAAAGCGCTATTTTGGCGTTAATCATTATGCAAAGTTTTAAATTAGTTTGCCTTTACTCAGTTAGTCAGCATTTCGAGCCTCTAAAGCTAAACTTTGCAGCACTAGTACCAAGCTGGTTGGCATTGGGCTCTATAACACTGATCACTTTACAGTTTAGCGAACTAAGTTTGGCTAAATGGATCGTATGTTTTATCTATATTGTTGGTTTGGCTTATCAATATAGAGCACTAATTAAGCAAGTGATAAAAAGCTTTATTAAGGAGCATCACCATGCTCAATTACTATAAACAAAATCAGTTATTCATTAATGGCATTTTAGTAACCTTACTTGTAGTTGTTACCTATGCCATTTTGGGCCCGATAGCAGTTTTTGCATTGCTGCTATTACCTTTTGCCGCTTTCACTGCAGTAAAGGTAAGTGTGGCTTTTATAATTTTGTTTATTTTATTTAGCTACTTTAGATTACACGAAGCTTTTCCTTTTTTAATGCCTTTTAAAATTCCTAAGTTACTCGCGCTTGCGTCGCTATTGGGAATAGCTTGGCACCTGTTTATTTCACAAAAATTAAAGCCACATTGGCATACTAATCATCTGATATTTTTTGTTTGGTTTATTTGGCTGACTGTTTGCGTTTTTAGTGCCTCAAATCGGGGTTTAGCGATGGAGTACTGGTCAGGTGTACTAACAAAAGTACTCATTATGGTATTTGCAATCTCGTGGTGGATGAGCACATTAAAGCATTTTAATGTGGTTAGAATTGGCATCATGATCTCAGGTGCCGCCATTGCCTTAGTTGCCCTAAGTAACAAAATTAATGGCATCGGCCTTGTAGAAGGAACTCGCGTCACTATTTCTCGAGAACTTCGCTCACAGCTTGGCGATCCTAACGATTTATCACTTGTAATGATGTTCCCCGTGTCTTTTTTAGCTGCTGAAGTATTTGATTCAAGTGCCCATAAATTTAGACGTATCATTGCGCTTATTTGCTTAGTTATCGCAATCAGCGGTGTTATTGCAACGCAAAGCCGAGGCGGTTTACTTGGTATTGCTGCTGTACTTAGTTTCTTTATTTACCAGAAAGTTAAAAATCCTGTAGTGGTCGGCTGTATTGGAGCCGTGGGCATGTTAGCCATGGTTGCTTTTGCAGGTATTGCAGATAGACAAAGTGGTGGCTCCCATGAAGGTGGTGTTGATGAATCAGCTATGGGTCGAATTTACGCATGGCAAGCTGCAATCAATATGGCGATACATAATCCATTAACTGGGGTTGGAGTTAATAACTTTGTCGTTAATTACTATTTTTATAGCCCACATTGGGATGGCAAGAATCATGCAGTACACAGTACGTGGTTTCAGGTATTAGGTGAAACAGGCATCGTAGGAATATGCATTTTTCTGTTAGTGATTGCCTGTATTTATCGAAGCTTGAACCGTGTGTTCTTAATGAATAAACAGATTAATGACAAACAAATTGATGTAAATGCGAAAGCGCTAAAGGGCGGCCTAATTGGCTTTATGGTGTCAGGAACCTTTTTAACTCAGGCATTTACATGGCCTATTTATATCATTCTTGCTTTAACTATTGCCTTAGAAAAGCTTGTAATCGATAAACAAAGGGAGACCTCACATGAGTGAAAATATTAAACAATGGCTTAAATCAAGTGACAGCCCATTTGCAAAATCGCTTTTTCAATTTGCAAAATCGATTCGCAATCCGCAAATGTGGGTGATCCCAGGTATTCATTCATTTATATATAAATTGCATTTATTGGTTAAAACAGTAGTGAGTGAGCTCGGGCGAATTTTTTATTACACACCACTATTTAAAAGCCAAATTAAGGGCTCAAAAGCAAATTTATATCTGTATTCTGGCATGCCGCAAATATTAGGGAAACTTGAAATTAGCTGTAATGACAACACGCGAATTAGTGGCATTAGTACTTTTTGTGGGCGTAGTCATGGTAGTTACACACCCAAACTTATAATTGGCAGTAATGTGGATATTGGTTGGCAAAATGCGTTTTCTGTTGGTCGTAAAATTGTTTTAGAAGATGATGTTCGCCTTGCAGGTCGGGTATTTTTAGCTGGCTTTCCTGGTCACCCTCTAAACTCTGCAAGACGTGCTCTAGGTGAGTCTGATGATGAATGCCAAGTTGGCGATATCATTATCAAACAAGGCGCTTGGATAGGCACCGGCGCAACTGTGCTTGCAGGTGTAACAATAGGCGAGGGTGCTATAGTTGCTGCAAGCGCTGTAGTTACTAAAGATGTGCCAGCAAATACAATTGTTGCTGGTAATCCAGCAACAATTGTTAAACAGCTGGAGGGGACGCTATGAAATTTATTGTATTCGGCGAAGACTGGCAAAGTCACCCAAGTAGTACACAGCACCTATTTAAACAACTAGCGAAACAACATCAGGTTATTTGGATTAACTCGATTGGAATGCGAAAACCAACATTTCGCTTGATTGATATGAAACGAGTTTTTAATAAATTAAAAAGCCTTTGTTTATTTAAGCGCTCTGGGCCAAAAGCTAAAACAACGAATACTAGCCAAAACGTTAATTTAACAGCACACACATTAGCGGTTTTACCCTGGCACGATAACGTTATAGTAAGGCTATTTAATAAATGGATTTTTAATCGAAAAGATTTCATAGATGATGAGCCAATTGTCTATTGGCTTAGTGTGCCTACTGCAATTAGTCTAATTTCACCGCGAGAGAAGGATAAAGTCATATATTACTGTGGTGATGACTTCTCGGCACTTGCGGGTGTTGATCATAAAATGGTCGCGCCTTTTGAAAGCGACCTTATCGCCAAAGCAGACACTATTTATGTTGTGAGTGAGTTTCTTACCAACAAAATGCCGAAATCTAAAGTTAAAATGCTTTCACATGGTGTCGATTTAGAACTTTTTACCACGCAAACCACAAAAGCCATTGAACTTGAGCAAATAAGCAAACCTATTATTGGTTTTTATGGTTCCTTGAATGCTTGGCTTGATAAAGCGTTATTGTTGAAGCTAGCTAAAGAAAGGCCGGAGTATCAATTAGTATTGATAGGCCACCTTGTCGAAGACTTCTCTGAGCTACTCAAGTTAGACAATGTAACCCATATACCGGCTGTAGAGCATAATCGTTTAGCTTCATTTTCTCAGCATTGGCAGGTATCTATCTTGCCATTTGTTGATAATGAGCAGATCAGAGCCTGTGACCCACTTAAATTAAAAGAATACATAGCCACAGGCACACCAATTGTGACAACACGCTTTGCTGCGGTTAATCCGTACCAAGAGACCATATTAATAGCAGACAATCACCAAGGCTTTATTGAGCGTGTAGACTTTGCTGTAAGCCTAAGTAAATCACATAACTTGAATTGGCGAGCAAACCAATCTCAGCAGGCAAGTGATCATAGCTGGCAAGCAAAAGCCAAGCTAGTCTGTAAACAACTTAGGTTTTGCTAAAAAACCTTTTCAACCCAAAGTCGCATCTTGTATCGCTACAAGGTGCGGCTTTTTTCATTTTGGCTCACTAACTGCAATTAACTAACTATCTATAGAAATCTCGGTTGTTTTTATCAATTTGCAAATTAAAACCGAGCAATTTCGCAAAATGCAAAGCAAAAGGTAAAGTATGTTAGTTAAAGAGCAGATCAAACGGTTAATTTATTTAGGGCTTTATGCGCTTTACACGCGTATTAAGCTCTTTATTATTCCGTTTTGCATTGTGCCAATCGTCGTCATTGCGCTTGGCTTATCTGCGCAAAAACAATATACCAATCACGCGACCATCTTAATTGAAGAGTCAGCACTACTTAATCCTTACTTAGATGATCTGTCTTTCTCGTTTCAACTTTCTGATCGTATGGCAGCACTGCGTACCTTAGTTATCAGCCGTAAGGTACTTATTGCTGTAGCAAAAGAAACCCAATTAATAGCTGATGATGCGACGCCAAAACAAGTTGAAGAAATTCATCAAAAACTATCTAAAGCGTTATCACTTTCGTTAATTGGCGATGAGCTGGTCCGCATTAACTTTATTTGGCATGACCAATCACAAATGAAACCAGTGCTTGAAAAGGTGGTAGAAAAATTTATTGAACGTTTATTGGCACCAACTAAGGCGTCACTTGATACTTCTGAGCAGTTTTTCTTTAAGCAACTCGATAGTTTACGCGAAGAGCTTGAGTTATCTGAAGAAGCACTGGCTGATTTTAAAACCAAAAACAGTAATACATTACCTGATGTTTTACATAGCAACCGCCAAACCTTCGACAGCTTACTAAGCGAAAAACAACAAAAGCTAATTGCTCTTTCAGGCGCTAAAGCAAAACTGAATGCCTTAGTGAGTAAAGTAGGGCAAGCCAATCCCATTTTAGGCAATTTAGAAGAAAAGATAATTCGTACTGAATCTGAATTAAGTCTTTTGAGAACACGCTATACCGATAAACATAGCAAGATTATCGAGAAAAAACGCACCCTTGCAAATTTAAAAAGCCGCCAACAAGCGTTGTTAGCATCTAGTGAAGAGCTAGACACAACAAACCTCGATAAGTTATGGCAAATGGTTAATACGCTTCCGTCTGGTGATGGTAAAGAGAGCAGCGTTTTAGTATCACAACTTCTTGCGCTTGAAGAGGCTCGTAATAATTTACTTCAGCAAGAACAAGAATTTGCAATGCTCGAAGAGCAAGTACAGCTCGTCAGTGAACGTCTGTTAGTAACCAGTGATGTAGAAAAACAGTTACGCAAACTAGAGCGTGATTACGATGTTAAGCAGTCACTCTACAAAGATATGCTTAGCCGTTACGAAATGGCCAAAGTCACAGGCAAATTAGTTAAATACGAAGGACCTGACAAAGTTAAAACTATCGAGCGAGCTTATAGCCCAACACAACCTATCAATACCTCAATGCTGATGACCGTTATCGTTGGCATTGTGCTTGGGATTTTCACAGGTAGTGCAAGCGTATTTGTTGCTGCACTTTGTGATAGTCACTTAAAAGATATTAAAACCATCGAAAAACTTACCAGCGCAGAGGTGGTAACAGTACTTCCTATCGTCAATGCCGAAACTAACTTCGGTAATATTGAAGGAGATAAATCATGAATGTCATGCACTTAGTTCAACACCTACAAGTAGGTGGCCTAGAAAAAATGGCAATTACTTTACTCAAAAATAGTCAATTTAGTAGCTCTAGTATTATTGTTTCTCTTGAAGGAGACAGACAATCTGCGTTTGAGCAATGGCCAGAGCTTGAACAATATAGCCATCGAGTTATTTGTTTAAACAAAAAACCAGGCGTGAGTATTTCTGTTATCGCAAAGATAAAGGCATTAATAAAAGAGCATGATATCGATATTATTCACAGTCATCATGTTGGCCCTGTTATTTATGCAGGCCTTGCTTGTGCGTTGACCGGTGATGCGGTTCGTCATATATCAACAATTCATGATGCCTGGTATTTAAATAACGTTAAACAATGTACTTTCACTAAGTTACTTAACTCGTTAACGAACATTTATTGGGTCGCAGATGCACGTATTGTTGCCGATGAATTTAGAGCTAAAACAGCAATCATTCCTGAGCGCACCATTTTAAATGGTATAGATTGCGATAATTTTGTTGCAATTAATCAATCAACCGCCAGAAATCAGCTCAATTTACCCCACAAAGTTAAGCTAGTTGGCTGTGCTGCAAGGTTAATTGCAGGAAAAGGACACAAAGATCTTATTCATGCATTGCATTACTTACCTGAAGATTACCATATGGTGTTTGCTGGAGATGGCGATCAAAAAGTCATTTTAATGAATTTAGTACGTAATTTAGGGCTTAACGAACGTGTGCACTTTTTAGGCAACGTTCACGATATGCGAGCCTTTTATTCAAGCATTGACGTGATGTGTTTGTATTCACAGCGTGAAGGTTTGCCATTATCGATTATTGAAGCCATGGCATGTGGTATTCCAGTTGTAGCGTCTGATGTAGGTGGAATTCATGAAGTTGTAACCGATAACGAAGGTGAGCTTGTGTCTTTGAACGAGTTCAACAAGCTTGCACCGGCTATTTTGAGAGCATGTAAACTGCCACATGGTCTTTGCATTCGTCATCATGCAATTGCAGTCGCTGATGCAAGAACCATGAGTAGTAAATACGACAATTTATATTCTGCATTAGCAGTGTAGGAGCCAACCATGACTATTTTTACTACATTATTTATCATTTTAATGTGTATTGCTGCATATCATCATGTTGGCTACCCATTATTACTAAAGTGTGTTGCAGGCAAAAAGCAAAAACCAAGCAAGCAAACGGTTTTTGATGACAACTACACACCGAATATTGCTGTTTTGATGTGTGCTTACAATGAACAACAGCATATTGCAGAAAAGCTTTATAATTTAGCATCACTAGTTTATGACACTCATCATTATTCTATTCATGTTTATTTTGATGGTTGCACCGATAAAAGCTATCAACAAGCTCTTAAAGCACAGCAGGTATTACATAAACAAGGCGTGCAGTGTTATTTTCACCATCGTGATGAAAACCAAGGGAAAGTACAAGGGTTAAATACCTTGATGGGGATGGCAAAATATCACAATGATATTTTACTGTTCACTGATGTTAGTGCTTTATTGAGCATTGATGCATTAAACAAAGTAGCTAAGCAATTTAGTGATCCGCAAGTGGCAATTTCGACAGGTGTTTACACCTTAGATGAAAATGCACCAGATGCACAAAAATCTTACTGGCAGTATCAAAACCAAGTGAAAAAATCGGAGTCAAACCTTGGTGCAGTGATTGGCGTACCAGGAGCGATGTTTGCCATGCGCGCTGAGTATGCAAATGAATTAGAAAAAAACACCATTAACGACGACTTTGTTCTTTCAATGCAAGCATTAAGTAAAGGGGCTAAAGCCGTTGTCGATGAAGATGTGGTCATTTACGAACGCGAATGCGACGAGCAAAGCGAAGATTATAAACGTCGTGTAAGATTAGGTGCCGGTAATTGGCAACAAATAAAAGCACTGCTTTTATTACTTAACCCGCGTTTAGGGTGGACTTGTATGAACTTTTTCTCGCACAAAGTATTACGAGGGGTTATGCCAATTATTTTAGCCTGTATTTATGTTTGCGTATTTATAGAGGCTATCGTCACGCAATCTGTATGGTCACAATTAATTGCTACTGGCATTTTGTCACTTCACACAGTGCAAGCGGTTAAAACCATTTTCGCCTTTAAAAAACGTATTCCTATCGTAGATAAAGTAAATTATATCTTAAATAGCTACTTTTTAGCGCTTTGGGGGATCATTCGTTATGAACAAGGTTACTTTGACACTCCTTGGCAACGTGTAAAAACTGCAAGTAAAGCACAAACCAAATCTGTTATTAAAGTCATCAAACGAAGCTTAGATATTGCAGGCGCTTTATTTGCGTTAAGTCTAGTTTGGCCTGTATGTTTAGTTGCAGCGCTGGCTATAAAGCTTACATCTAAAGGTCCTATCATCTTTAAGCAACTTAGAGTGGGTGAAAGCTCAGATGACTTTGTTGAGTTATTTTATGTTTACAAGTTTCGCTCTATGGTGGTTGATGCTGAGTCACGTTCTGGTGCTGTATGGGCAAGTAAAGATGACCCAAGAATAACGGCAGTAGGGCGCTTTATGCGTAAAACACGAATTGACGAACTTCCGCAATTAATTAATGTGCTTAAAGGTGAGATGTCGCTAATTGGTCCAAGACCAGAGCGCCCTGTGTTCTATGGTAAATTAGAAAAAGACATTCCTTATTTTTGCCAGCGTACTTACGGGGTTAAACCAGGTATTTCTGGTCTTGCTCAAGTAATGAACGGCTACGATGAAACCATAGACGATGCTCGCAGTAAAATTGGCTGGGATTACGCCTATTCACTGAGTATGTCTTCACCGCGTGCTTGGGCGAAGCTTGAGTTTTCAATTGTGCTTAAAACATTACAGGTCGTTTTTACCGGTAAAGGCCAATAAACCATATCCTTTTTGCAAAATAAATTAAGCAAATCACGTTGCATAATGCAAATTAACACCAAAAATTTAATTGCATTATGCACCTACTGATTATTTACCCTTTAAATATCAACACCTTATAAACTGGCATTTTAGTTGTACTAGTTACTATGACTAACCAATTTAACTAAGGTGAAGATCATGGCTAACAACACATCATTTTCTAACGATACCAAACTAATTTCACTACCGAGTGACTTTTCTGGCCTAGCCGTCGATGGCTTTAAAGATCAGTTTGAAGAAGTTGCACATGGCAAACAACAAAGTGTGGTACTCGATTTTAGCTCTACTACGTTTATTGATTCATCTGGCATTGGCGCCATGGTGTTTTTATATAAACGTATCGAGAAAAAAGGGCAAAAGCTATCACTGCTTAATGTGTCTGGGCAACCACACAAACTAATGAGTCTATTAAGAGTTGATAAGACGATTCCATTTATCGAACAAGCTGATATCGCGTGAGGTGATTTATGAAGCACATACTATTTACAATCATTTTGCTAACGCTTGGTGGATGTGCTTCTTGGCCTGATGAGGGGCAAGGAGGCTGGGCTGAAAAATATCAAAATTATCCGCTTACTGATGAACAACACGAGATGATTTACGACACACAAGAAACCGTGGTGCTAAGCGAATTTGAACATCATGTTTTAAAGTTAGATTTATTAAAAGCACAAGGTATACAGCAATGTATGCCGGCACAATTGCTAAAAGCACAAATATACGAAAACCGTATAAGACGTCTTATAGCAGCGCAAATGTGGTCTGATGCTGAGCATGATTTACTTATTCACTATCACGGTTTAAATCAGCTTGCCAAGCACTTTGAAACTGTTAATGCGATGAGCCAATGTGCAGGCGTTACTGATACTGAAAAAAACATGACAGCATCACTTAAAGACCAGATCACCGAGCTTTTAAATAGTGATAACCAGTTTTCGTTGAATGATTTTCAGGTTACTCCTAAATACATCACACGTTTAGCGCAAGCGGCTGACTTAATTAAACAAGTTGATGAGGTTAATTTACTGCTTGTTGGTCATGCTGACATTAGTGGTCAGCAACAAAACAACTATGAGTTAGCACTTAAGCGTGCCGAAACAGTAAAACACTGGCTAGGTATTTATGGTGTAAACCCAGCAACAATAACAACCTTAACGCAAGGTAGTTTAACGCCGTACAGCGACGAACCTGACTCACGCTCAAAACGTCATTCAGATAGACGAGTAGAGGCAATTATTATCGACATGAGTGACGATAAAGCCACTAAACAAAAACATGCATTATCCAGCTGGACCAAAATCTTAAATGGCCCTAAGGAGCAATA
The DNA here is from genome assembly GCF_019134595.1 of Pseudoalteromonas shioyasakiensis. Taxonomy (NCBI): domain Bacteria; kingdom Pseudomonadati; phylum Pseudomonadota; class Gammaproteobacteria; order Alteromonadales; family Pseudoalteromonadaceae; genus Pseudoalteromonas; species Pseudoalteromonas shioyasakiensis. Next base: position 1,884,225 of record NZ_CP077770.1, read on the forward strand.
ACATGAAACAGTTAATCTTACTTTGCTTACTTATATTCGCGTTACCTACTTTCGCAGAAGAGATTGAAGTCGGTAATAAACTTTACCTATACCTACCAGGCGAAGCTGAATTTAGCGAACCGTTTGAAGTTGATAAAGAAGGGGCTATTACCTTACCAGAGCTAGGTCGTTTTAAAGTAGCAGGCTTACAGTTAGATGATGTTCAAAGCCAGCTACGCACAGCATTAAGTGAAATGTATGTGGCGATGGATGACTTTTATGTAGAAATTCACTCACGAGATATTTTCATCAATGTTATGGGCTATGTGAACGAACCATCACAAGTGAGTATTCCTAAAGATGGCAACATTCAAATGGTCATCGCCCGTGCAGGCGGTTTAAAACCGGGCGCTCAATTAGACCGTTTACAAATTCGCCGTGGCACCGACATGATTGAGTTTAACTATAAAGCCTACTTAGATTCAGGCAACATTGACTTATTACCAGCATTACAAAGTGCTGACACAGTCTTTGTGCCAGTGTCTCCGCTGTTAGGTAACGTACAAATAGACTTTGATGCACAAACCTTAAGTGCATCAGGTGATGCAAGTGATAACAGTGCCATTACTTTACTTGGTGAAGTACATAACCCAGGTAGCTTTTCATTTAAAGAAAACATGAGTGTACTTGATGCGCTAATGCGTGCTGAGGGTGTAACCCGCTATGCAGATGTAACCAAAATTCGCGTTATCGTAGATAAAACCCCAGTCGTGTTCGATTTAAAGGCGTATTTAGATAAACCTAATAACGACACTATGCCTGAGCTAAAAGCGGGTTCTACTATTTATGTGCCTATCATGGTTGATGATGTAAATACCACTTCAAGAACAGTTTATATCATGGGCGAAGTACAAAAGCCGGGGGCTTATGAAGCAGGCGAAAGCACCAGTTTTTTAGATATTCTGGCTAATGCAGGTGGCCCAACCCGTTTTGCTGAAACTCGTCAAATTAAAATCTTAACTCCAGCAGGCGAAAGCATCCTATTTGATTTACAAGGTTACAGCGAAGGCATAGTTACAGTAAAAGTGCCAAGCCTTAACCCAGGTGATGTGATTTTTGTACCAGAGAAAACCGATCAGAACGAAAAAAGCTGGTTAAAAGTACCACCAAAACGTGCCATCAAAATTATTGGTGCCATTTTATCTCCGGGTCGTTATGAGTGGAGCCCTGAAATGGACTTTACTGATTTACTTGCCCATGCCGGCGGCCCAACAAAAGGTGCTAACATCAATGATATAAAAATTGTTAGAAACGGCGAGGTAACTAAACGTTTCGATTTAGAGCAATACACTATTAATGATTCGGGCAAGTATGCACTGCCAAATTTAATGGCTGGCGACACCATTATTGTTGAAGAGTTACCTGTTGACCCTGCAGATAATAAGTCTCAATGGATCCGTCAAGAATCAAGCAAGTCAATTTACATTATGGGGCAGGTTGGCTCACCTGGTCGCTATGCATTTAATACTAATATGCACTTTATCGACATTTTAGCCGCTGCTGATGGCCCTACAGACAATGCCGATTTACGTAATATTCGTATTACTCATCGTAACGGCAATGCAGCAAGAGTCAGCAAATTAAACCTTGCACTGTATTTTGAAACCGGTGATGAAACTTTATTTCCACACGTTTTACCGGGCGATACCATCTATATCCCAGAAAAAGATAAAGACTGGTTACGTACGCCAAAAGAGCAAGTAGTTCGCATCATGGGTGCTGTTGAAAAGCCAGGTCGTTATAGCTTTGATGACACCATGACGGTGCTTGACGTACTAGCAGAAGCGGGCGGCCCATCAAGCTCAGCGCTTATCGACAAAATCGTGGTGGTAAATCATTCATGCTGTAAAGAACAGTCTCGTGTATTTGATTTAGAAGAATTCGTTAAAAACCCTAACTCAGCGTATATCCCTGTGTTACGTGCTGGCGATACTTTATATGTACCAGACAAAGGTCAGGATTTAATGAGCCAGTTTAAATCAAACTTCTTAGACTTTATTACTGTTGTAGCTTTAGTGGTGGGCTTATGAAACTAATACCAGCGCAATACCAAGAACTTGAAGCCGTGTGTAACGAAATAGATAACAGCAAAGCCCGTTGTATCTGCTTTATCTCGTTAACCGGTAACGAGGGCTCTACATCACTTTGTGCTAGTGTTGCACAGCGCTTAAGTTTGCAAGCTGCCAAAGTGCTTATTATCGACTTAAATCCGTTAAATCCATTTAAGTTTGATGAGCCAAAAAAACCAGAATCTTGGTGCTTTAGCGATATTTCGTGTCAGCTAAATATCATCAATACTGAGCAAGTAGATCTGCTCACTATGGCGCACCTTAAAGAGCTTGAATCGGTGAAAAATAAAAGCGTACTAAATGATGCAATAGAACGCATAAAACAAGAATATGACTATATATTTTTAGATATGAGCCCAGCTCTTAAATGTAATCGCGGTAACGTGCCGCTGCATGCGCTTAGTTTATGTACTGAACTGACATTTTTAACGGTATCGCTTGGTTATAACGACGAAGAAGCTTTATGTCACGGTATGGCCAATCTAGAACACGCAGGCGTTAATAACGTAAAAATTGTTGTCGCTCAGCATCAGTTTGCTCCATTAGGTAGCCGCATCGTGAAAACGCTCAAAGCGTTTCAACCAAAATGGCCTAAACTCACAGAGTACTTATTAAACAAAGTTATTAAACAGCGCTGGTTGTTTTTACCTTATTGAGAATCTGTATGGACTGCTTATATCAAAAATCATTTAGTCTAGACTGGCCTACAGTTAGTGAGATCCGCCATATTTTAAAACATGTTCTGACGGCGATCAGTGTTAAAAATCAAGATATAGATGCAGCAGGTTTAGTAGCAACCGAATACCTAACCAATCTGTTACGCCATAGCCAAGAAACGTCAATGCATGTCCAGTTTGCTATGCATAAACTGCCCGATAAACAGCTATTAATTGAATTTAAAGACAGCATGCCAAGCTATGATTTATTTAATCAACAAGCATCAGGGTGGCAATTAGACAGTGGTGAATTAGTTGAAGGGGGCATGGGGGTTGCGCTCATCAAGCATTACTTTCCAAATGCTTGTTATAAAACTGTTGGCCAGCAGAATACATTCTCTTTTTGTTTAACCAATATCGATAAACGACCCACGCTTATCTACATAGACGATGATAAAGCACAACTTGCTTTACTGAATGCTTATTTATCTGAGAATTTTCAGGTTATTTGCTGTGAAGACAGTGAATCGGGCTGGCAAGAAATACTTACCTCTGGGGCAACAATTTTATTGCTTGATCATAAACTTAAAAATGGCACCAGTGAGCCTCTACTTAAAAAACTCAATCAATCTAACCTAAAAACTAATTTATCTGTGGTTATGCTGACAGGTGATGACAGTGAAGAACTTATAAAACGTATAAACCTGTTAGGGGTTGATGATTATTTAGTAAAACCCGTTAGCAAAACTCGCTTATTGCAAAGTATCGAACGGATTGTGCATCGTTTTTCTGCATTAAAGTATGTAATTAACGAAGAGCGCATGCAAACAAAGCAAAAAATAGGGGAGTTTAATGCCTATAATTTTGGCTCAATTATCAGCCAAAATGGGGGTGATTTTTGTATGTACCCCCACCAGCTGCAAGCGCCTGTGATCATTGGCGATATGATGGGGCACGGTATAACAGCACTAAAAGAAAGTTTTGCCATAAAGGGCTTTTTAAGTGGCTGTTTAGCGACAGAAATCCCGATACAAAGCGTTTTAACAACCTTAAACCAAGCCTTGTATGAACAGCGGTTATGTAAAACTAGTTTAGTCACTTTGCTTATAAGTTTTATTGAAAATAATACACTTCATTGGTTTAACGCAGGTCATCCAGCCCCCTGTGTAATAACCAAAAATGGTAAATTAATTCAGCTAAGCGGAACTGATCCCTTACTGGGCCTTAGTGATGATCATGTTTATCAACATCATAGTTATGACTTAAATGACGTTGAACACATTTTATTATTCACCGATGGTTGGCTTGATAATCAGCAATTAAGCGATGTAGACCAAATTATTACTAAATTAACTGACGAAAATGTGCAAAGTGAAGAGTTTGCTTATGCACTTTGGCAGGCAAGCCTGGTTGAGTTATCTGCTGAAATTGACGATGCCTCGTTAATTGTGATCAATAAACACTAAAGTTTGAGTTTACAAACCGGTCAAATAAGCACTAAGCTACTAATAAGGAACTGTTAAATAATCACTTTATCTCAGCATAAAACGATAATAAAGGAAGTCTGTAATGCCACCTAAAATACTCATTGTTGAAGATACAGAATCGCTAGCGCTGATGTACCAATCATATTTGATCCCAACCGGGGTCGAAACACGCATTGCCTACAATGGTGAACAAGCCGTCGTTGCTCTGCAGGAGTTTGAGCCTGATTTAGTGATTTTAGATGTTATGCTGCCAGATATGAACGGGCTAGATATTTTATCCTCTTTAGACCCAGACACAGCTCCACAAGTGATTGTTTTAACAGGGCATGCCACTAAAGAAATGGCAATAAAAGCCATCAAACTCGGTGCCAGTGACTTTCTAGAAAAACCTATTGAAGCCGATCGTTTTCGCATTACAGTAAACAACGCATTAAAACTTAAAGATTTAAAACAAACAGTCAAAAGCTATCAAACAACTTACGAGAATGGTAAATACTACGATTTGATTGGTAGCTCATCAGAAATGCAATCTGTTTACCAAATCATAAAGTCAGCATCCGCAAGTAAAGCAACTGTTTTCATCACTGGTGAAAGTGGTACCGGTAAAGAGCTGTGCGCCCGTGCGGTACATTTAGCGTCACCGCGTGCGAATAAACCCTTTGTAGCCCTTAACTGTGCAGCAATACCAAAAGATCTAATCGAAAGTGAAATATTCGGTCACTTAAAAGGGGCGTTCACTGGTGCGATTGCCAATCGTGAAGGGGCGGCAGGCCAAGCTGACGGTGGTACGTTGTTTTTAGATGAACTATGTGAAATGGACATCAATCTGCAAAGTAAGCTACTGCGTTTTATTCAAACCGGTTGTTACCAGCAGGTAGGCAGCGAAAAAGAAGTTAAAGTTGATGTGCGCTTTGTGTGCGCCACCAACCGCGACCCTTTATTAGAAGTGCAAGAAGGCCGTTTTCGTGAAGACTTATATTATCGCCTACATGTTATCCCTATTGCCTTACCGCCGCTGAATCAGCGTGGCAAAGATGTGATCGAAATTGCCGATGCATTATTTAAAAAAATAAGTAAAGAAGAAGGCCGTGCATACAAAGGCATGTCAGAAGGCGTTAAAAATCTATTTTTGAGCTATGGCTGGCCTGGTAATGTTCGCCAATTAGAAAACACCATACGTAACATTCTCGTTTTGCATGATGAAGCCTACATTGAAGCGAGTATGATACCAGCACTACCGAACGCACAAAATCAATCTCAACCAGTCGCAGCAGCTGTTAATACTGTAGCCTCGGAGGTGATGCCGTCACAAAGCTTTGCATCGCCATCAACTGAAGCCACTCCTGTTATCAGCGAAGTTGCAACAGCATTTTCTCAAGCCGATATTGAACCGCTTTGGTTGGTAGAAAAACGTTATATTGAGCAAGCCATTGATGCTTGTGATAACAATATTCCTAAAGCTGCAGCTCTTTTGGATGTGAGTCCATCTACGATTTATCGTAAAATTAAAAGCTGGGAAGAGATGCAAGTAAGCTAGAACTATAGACTCTATCTAGCTGCTTAAATTGCTGCTCTCCAGAAAAACGTTGTTTAACAAGTCTTTGTGCATTGCCTAGCATGTAACTTCTTTGATCAACACTCAACATAAGTACGTTGTTTAGCTGTTTATGCAAAGCATCGCTTGTACTTTCAGTCATCATTAACCCATTTGATAGGTGGTTAATTATCTGCGGTAACTGACCAACAGGCGATGCAATAACGAGTACCCCCTGTGCCATTGCTTCTAATGCAACCATAGGTAGACCTTCAGCCCGAGAGCAGATCACCAATACATCAAGTTGTTGCCATATTTGTTGTTGCTCACGCTGGCCATGATAACTCACCACTGACAAATCAAGCTCATTGACCATAGGGCCATCACCAAACATATGAAATTTTAAGTTAGGTGTGTTGAATCGTTTGGCTGTTTCAATAAAAATGTCAGGGCCTTTTTCATGGGATAAACGACCAACAAATCCAACGTTTAATTGATCATTATTTTTTAGGCCTAAAACTTTATTAGATTCATTTACTGGAATAAAATTTTCAAGTAATTCAGCATTGTAAAGCTCTTCGGTGAGTTTGCTAGAAACAGCAAAGTTAAGTGAAAAGTAACTTAGCAGTTTATCGAGCTTATTGTAAAAATAAACCTTCCCCGTGCCTGCTTCTCCAGCATGATAAGTTGAAATACAAGGGCGGTTTTGCCAGCGACACACTAACTTGCCCATGATACTTGCCTTGTACCCATGGGTATGGAGTAACGCTGAGCGAGGAAACATTTTTAGTATTTCGTTCAAGCTTTTTAAATTTCCGCCAGCAAAACCGAAAGTGATATTTGCATTTTCTAAGCGCTTATATAATTCACGGTTATTATGATCTTGATAAAATAGTACCGAGCTCATAATATTATATCGTTCTAACAGCTTACTCATGGCAATCAAATGGCTCTCGATGCCACCAATTAAGCTTGAATCTACGAATAAAATAACACTATATTTCATATTCACTCCAAGGTGAGACCATGATAGATACTGCGACCTATACGCAATTACAACAGGATGTTGGTGACGACCTAGCAAAACAGCTTTTGCAGGTGTATATCACTGAGTCCCGTCAAATCGTTGCTGATCTTGCTGACGCAACGAAACAGTCTGAAATCGAAATAAATGCCCATAGTTTAAAAAGTAGTAGCCGTAGCTACGGGGCATTAGCCGTAGGCGGCCTTGCAGAACAAATCGAGCAAAAAGCGAAGGCATCAAAATATGATGATGAATTACAAAGCTTAATAGCCTTACTGCAAGACCAATTTGCACAAACGCTAACTCACGCGCAAAGTTTAATTGCGACTGACTAGTTGCTCGGCTTCTAGGCTCAACGGCATTTTTAATATTTCGCCAAATACATTACTTAGCTGCTCAATGTCGTGCTGCTGGTTTGGCGATTTAACAACATCGTCAAAGTGCGACACAATTTCACTAAGCGCATCTAAAGAGATACTCATGTCACAAAACCTATAACCAAGCATGCCTTCGAGCCAATCGACTGGTTTCATATTGAGCGATTTAATTACGCTGGCTTCTTTGGCAATATTTTCGATAAACAATCGGCATGCAGAGGTTTTTTGTACAGCATTAGCTATGTCTTCAACTAACATGGCAGGCATTACACTGGTAATTAAACTACCGGGGCCAATTATTAGCATATCTGCGTTTTCAATAGCTTGAACCACACCAGGTGCTGCATTCACATCTTGTGAGAGGGTTAAATAATCCGGGAGCTCTTCTTGTGAATCAATATCGCATTCACCAAATACTTTGATGCCTGATGACATAACCGCGAGTAAATCAGTAGGCTCGTCTGACATGGGTAGAATCGTTTCTGAATTACCCAACATGGCATTGAACCAAGCTACAGCTTGTGTTGCTGAGTTAGTTTGTTGGGTTAAGCTTAATAAGGCTAAATTCCCTAGGCTGTGGCCATTTAGTTCACCCCCATCAAAACGGTGGTGAAAAACTTGATGGATTAATGAGTCACTATCAGCTAATTGCAAACAACAACGTCTAATATCACCAAGGGCAACTACATCTTGGCTTCGACGTAATTTACCTGTGCTGCCGCCGTTGTCTGTGGTTGCAACGATAGCTGTAAGTTCGGCGCAGTGAGGTCTAATTGCACTTAACATATGGGATAAACCGTGTCCGCCGCCTATGCATACTATTTTCATAACACTCACCTAGATTAAACTTAATTAATATTTAGGTAGCACGGCCCGTACCAAGTATTCGAATTTATATAACACAATGAAATTTAATAATTTATTTTGTGTTTTTTATGGCTAAACTGAGAACTGTTTTCTATATTTGCATTATGCGATGCAATATTAACTAGGAATGGCAATGGCAGAGTTAAACTTAGATCAATTACAACTTGAGCTAACAGCATTTCATGGCATAAATGATAGCCGTGCATTAAAAGCTCAACTTGAAAAAGTGCTTCTGCCATATTTTTCGTTTAAAGAGTTTTGCTTAATAAACTTCGAAGATTCAAAAGCATCCCTCGAAATGCGTACTATTAAGTACATTGAATTTGATGAATCAATATTAAAATCAAAGTTACAACAAGCGCAGTCACAGTGGTTACTTAATGAAGATAACTCGCTGTTTTATAGTAATGAGTTCGAAAATAACCTAATTTTTCATGTTGATATTTCTGAACACACAACGCAGTGCTTGGTCTTTTTTGATATAAAAGAGCAGGCTAGTTTTAATGATAAATCACAAACCGCAATCAAGATCTTATTACAGCAAGTAGCGGTTCAATTAGCTGCGCAAACAAGGCTTAACCGGCAAAAGTTTCACTCAACCTCTTTACTAACAAGACTAGGCGAGTTATCTGAGTTATTTAGAGATTTCGCCAGCGAATGGTTTTGGCGTACTAATAAAGATGAGCGCTTTATTAATGTTTTAACTACCGCCAGCCACAGTAACTTATACAAACGCCATTTTTTACATAAAAATTTCGATGCCATCATCACTGAGCAGGAACAAAATCAGTTAAAAAAATGGTCGCACTTTAAACACTTGCTGGCAGATCATGCTGAATTTTTAGATTTTGAATTTGAAGTTAATTCGTCGCCTACGGCCTGGGTCTCTTTGAGTGGTAAGCCACAATTTGATTCAAGCGGAAAATTTCGCGGCTATTTAGGTATTGCCAAAGATATCACTGTGAATAAAGACCGCGAGCAAGCACTGCAATTAGCAAAAGAAAAAGCAGAAGAAGCAAACCAAGCAAAATCTCAGTTTTTAACGGTGATGTCCCATGAGATCAGAACGCCTATGAACGCCATTGTCGGCATGTTGGAGTTGTTAGCCGATTCAGAATTGAATGACAAGCAAACACGTTGGCTCGATTACGCAAACTCAAGCGCTGACTTATTACTTGATTTGATCAGTGATGTTCTGGATTTTTCAAAAATTGAAAGTGGATCGATGGAGCTTGATGTTAAAGCAACAGATATAAATGCGTTAGTTAAAAATATAACTGCACAGTTTCAAGAAACCACTCAAGGCTCTAATGTATTGTTTACCACAGAGATAAGCGATGGCTTACCGAATAAAATTAATATTGATGGGGTTCGAGTTGGGCAAATTCTGTTTAATATTTTAGATAATGCTTTTAAGTTTACTAAAGTAGGCACCGTCAATTTCAGAGCCGATTTTAATGATACCCATTTACTATTTGAAATAGCAGATACTGGGCAGGGGATTTCACAATCTCAAATAGCCAGCATTTACGATGCGTTTAAACAGCATGATTATGGCGTGAATCGACAAGTAGAAGGGATTGGCCTTGGGCTTAGCATTACCAAAAGCCTAGTTGATTTAATGAAAGGCGAGATTAGAGTTGCTAGCGCAATCAATATTGGTACTAAATTTAATATTTACATACCATACTCTATCGTTGCCGATGATCAGCAAGCTATTGAACATGAACAAACTCTTGAGCCAATGACCATTCTTGTCACAGAAGATAACAAAACCAACCAAGTGCTTATAAAAACCTTTTTAGAAAAGCTCAATCACCATGTCACCCTTGCAGATAATGGCCAACAAGCCATTGATAAAGTACAACAACAAAACTTTGATTTAGTATTAATGGATATGATGATGCCAGTGATGGATGGTATTACAGCAACTAAATACATGCGTGAAGAATTAAAAATGACTTTACCCATTGTCGCATTAACCGCCAATGCATCTCATCAAGATAAAGCCACTTGCCTAGAAGCAGGAATGAACAAAGTGCTGACAAAACCAATTCGTTTTCATGATTTAAACCGCGCACTGCGTATTTTGTTTAGCCAATAAAAAAGCCCCAAATGGGGCTTTTAAAATGAAACTCGACTTTACAACACCATTGCCGCAACCCAGCCAGCAACAAGTAGCGGAATATTAAAATGGATGAAAGTAGGTACTACTGAATCCCAAATATGGTCATGTTGACCATCTGCATTTAGGCCAGATGTTGGGCCAAGTGTTGAGTCAGAGGCAGGGGACCCAGCATCACCTAGTGCTCCTGCTGTACCAACCAGTGCTGCAGTAGCCATAACAGAAAAGTTTAATTCCATACAAAGTGGTACAAACAGGGTGGCTATAATTGGCACTGTCGAAAACGAGCTACCAATGCCCATGGTGATCAATAAGCCAACGAGTAAAATTAATGCTGCGGCAAGGGGTTTGTTACCCTCAATCATACCTGCGGCAGAGCTGACAAGTGAGGCAACATCACCGGTTGCTTTCATCACCGAAGCAAAGCCTTGCGCCGAAATCATAATAAAGCCAATCATCGCCATCATAGCAATGCCTTTGCTAAATACATCGCCGTTTTGCTCAAGCTTTACAACACCGAATAAGGTAAATATAGCTACCCCAACAAGACCGCCCAGGATCATAGAACCACTAATATTTTGCGCCACTAAAGAGCAAAGTACGGCAGCAATACCAACAGCTAACACCTTTTTAGGCTGCTCAATGACAACCTCTTGCTGTTGCTCTGTTAGGCTGTGAGACTCATAACGACGGCGTTTTCGATAAGATATAAATACCGCAACCAATAAACCAAATAACATACCAATAGCTGGAATGATCATTGCCATCGGCACTTGAGTATTTACTATCTCTAAGCCATTTTCAGTGAGGTTTTTGTGTAGTATCGAGTACAAATAAATGCCACCAAAACCATAAGGTAGCACCATATAAGAGGTGGCTAAGCCGAAAGTTAAGATACACGCAATGGCACGTCTATCAAGGCGTAACTTGTTAAACACCACAAGCAGAGGTGGAATTAGAATTGGTATAAAAGCAATATGTACGGGTATCAAATTTTGCGACGAAATCGCACACAGCAAAATAATACTTAATATAAGATAACTAAGCGTCGTTTCGCCTTTATGGCTATTCTCGTTTACTTGCTTTAGTAACTTAGACGCTAAAATACGTGTTAAACCTGACTTAGAAATAGCCACTGCAAATGCACCTAACATCGCATAGCTCAGTGCTATTTCAGCGCCGCCCGATAAACCATCATTAAATGCATTAACGGTTTGTGATAAACCAAGGCCTGCGGTCAATCCCGCAACAATTGCGCTTACCGTCATTGCCACAATGACATTAATTCGACAAAGTGTCAGGATCAGCATCAACATAACGCCGACAATTACTGCATTCATATTGTTCTCTATTTGGCTGTTTTGAGAGAGTTTAACAGAACTCGTACGCGGTTTTTGCGATTTTGGTTATATGATTGCTGTTGATAACGTACTTCGATGATTATTTGCTCAAACTCACTTAAATATGCCTCTGTTCTAGGCTTTTGCTGTTTAATTAAAGCAATATTTTGTAGTGGTGTGTTGGTATCAACTGGCTCAATGCCTTGCTTTTTTGCCCACAGATAAAGCTTAGTGATGTCATCAACCAGCGGTTCTCTGCTTCGAATAGGGCGTTTGCTATAAAAGAAATAGCCAGTAAAGCTCAGTAATAATGTACCTATCACAATTAAAGGCGTTAGCCATGCTGACTTATTACCAAACAGTGAATCAAATAGACTTTGTTGTGATTCTTGGTCAAACGTAAGCACCCAGTTAGTCCATTTATAGTCGAGCTCTTCAAGGTGAATTCTAAGCCAGTTGATTGCTTTAAAGTGGCTCCAGCGCTTTAGGCCAAAGTTAAGATTGTCGTTAAAGCTTTCGTTTAAATCACCCAGTTGTGATAACGAACCATTTAAACGCTCTGGGGCAACAACAGCGGTAGCATCAAATATGTGCCACTTTTCATCAAAGAACACTTCGACCCACGCATGCGCATCGTATTGATAAATGTTAAGCGTAGCGGCTTTAGTTTGTTCACCCCCTAAATAACCCGACACAACACGGGCAGGGTAACCAGCAACACGAAACATGAATGCAGCGGTGCTAGCATAGTGACCGCAAAAGCCACGTTTGGTATCAAACACGAACTGGTCTAGCGTATTATCACCATACATGGGTGTAGGCGTTAATGTGTAAGCAAACTGTTGCTGATTAAAGTAATCTAGTAGCGCGTTAAAGTAACCTTGCGCATTTTCATGCTCAGCAGCCAACTGGTTTGCCAGTGCCGTTGTTTGTGGATTGGTTGTTTTCGGTAAGCGGGTATATAAGCGTTTTTCAAAGTCATTCAGACTCAGCATAGCCTCACTACTGGTTACCGCGTATTTAATGTTTTTGTTTAAGTTACCTTTACGTTTTAACAAACCGTTGTAGGTTGAGTGCACATCAGAATTATCACTTTGCGCAAAGTTAAGTGCAAAAAGCCAATTAGAAGATGAGGGCTCAGCAATAACCTGATAATTAACGCTGTTACTTTGAGTAATTGTACGGCGAATGGGGTTAAATTGTTGAGATTTCAAAATGTCCGATATTAACCATTCACTGCCATTAAACTCATCATGAATAAGGCTGCGCCAGTAGTAGGGGGCTTGTAGGGGTTGCCCTGGCTGTTGTTCTACCCTAAAAACCAAGTCATCTGACTCAGCTAATTTCGCAATAGAAAAGGGGTTAACTTGCTCTGATAAACCCGTTTTCGCAAGCTTTGGCCCCGGTAATTGCCAAAACGCCGGTATTTTCGGTAAAAACAAAATCAAAAATGCCGCTATAGGTAAAGCTAGTAGTATGGTTTTAAAACTTTGTTTATTAGCGGCCTTAAAGCTTTGTGGGCTAGTTAAATAGCCAAGCACCGCAAAGTTCACAATATAAAGTACACTGACTACCAAGGTTTCAAACAATCCTTGATGGAATAAATACACCGTTGAAAGGTTAAAAAACACCAGTAAACAAACAGTTTGATACTGTTTGACGGTTTTCGCTTGGAGCAATTTAAAGCTACTAGCAAGTAGCATCATGGATACAAATAACTTGACCGTATCGCCGACGCCAACCAAAACAAATAAGGCAACTAAGCAAATTGCTGCCAAAATATTCGCCACCAATCCATTTAGTTTTTTATAAAATTTACCTAAAAACAGGTTTAAAAAGCTTAGGCCCGCTAATATGGCTAAGAATGAAGTAGGCACTTCAGTAAACAAAAAGCCACTGGTAACAATAAACAGCAGTGATAAAACGGTATTTATGAGCGGCGTATTCATAATTAAAACTCCGCTAATGCTTGTAAGCAGGCTTTTTGATGGTTGAACCCTTGGCCTTTAGCAATGTATTTATTGGACAAGGTTAACGAAAACGCCATGTGTTGATCGGTTAATTGGTTCACCAAAAAACATAACTGGCTTAATCTATGCTCATTATTGCCACTCAACATATTGAAATTAAGTGCTAATTCCTGTGATGCGTCACTGGTAAACTCTTTCGTTAATAGTTGCTGAGTTTTAGCGTAGTGTTTCCACGATACCTTATTAAGCGCTGTACCTTGCACAAAAGGGGTAAGCTGATAAAAGTCATCATTACCGGCTTTAACTTGTGCGTTATCGCCGTCGTGTACGTCATTGTCATGGAGCTGAGTATCAAGCTTTTCAGAGGCGACAGGCTGTGGGTAAACATACACAGTTTCGGTTGGCTCAATGTAACTCCACACAGACACTAAACCAAATGGAAAGTGACTAATAATTTTCACTCTATCAAAACCATAGGCACCGCGTTTAATGCATTTAAGCGCAATTTCGACGATCTTTTTCTCTTTGTTTTGCAGTGACACAGTTTCAGATTCAAGCTTATCATTAACCAGCTTTATAAGTTCACAGTATGATTGTGCTTGAATTTGAAAACGCGCAATAGGGGCTTTTGGCGCATAACTTTCGTTTACTGACTGGTATTTAACCGACAAACCTCTCACATTTTTATAGCCGGTGAGTATCGCAAACACCAAAACAACCACCATTAAATACGCCATAGCTAAAATCAGGTTGTTTTGATAGTTAATGCCCATCACAAAGTTCAGTAAGGCAATTAGTAAAAACTGCCCACCAAGTTTTGAGGGTAATACATAAATCGTTTTATGTTGAAGCTCAATTTCGTTGGCTTTATGCTTGTTTTTTAATAGCTTATTAAAAGCAAAGTGACGAAATTGTTCAATAAAAGCAGGGCGCTTAAACATGTTTTATAAGCTTACAGGCACATGTTTAAGTGCATAGCCGCTGTCACCAGCGTTTAACCCAAGTCTGTGATCGGTCACGCTTGGGAAAACTGCTTGTACATCTTCAGGCATAACAAAATCACGACCTTCAATATACGCCCATGACTTTGCAGCGCGGGCAAGCGCAATACTGGCTCTTGGTGATAATGGGTTTACAAAATGGTTATCTTGGCGAGTAAACGCAACGAGCTCAAGGATATAATCAACAACCGCGTTGCTTATCGTTACAGTGCTTATTTCTTTTTGAATAACAGCAAGTTGCTCAGGATTAATGCGAACAGGCAAGTCGTCATAATTACGGTTGTTTAGGCCTAAAATGAGGTTTTTCTCAGCTTGTTTATCAGGAAAACCTAAACTAATACGCATGAAAAAGCGGTCTAATTGTGACTCAGGTAACGGATAAGTGCCAGATTGATGCACTGGATTTTGCGTAGCAATCACAAAAAATGGTGATGGTAGGGCGTGTTTAACCGAATCTACCGTCACTTGTTTTTCTTCCATTGCTTCTAATAGCGCACTTTGTGTTTTAGGACCTGCACGGTTAATTTCATCACCTAAAACAACTTGGCTAAATACCGGACCTTGATGAAAAGAAAAACTATGTTCTTTAGCATCAAAAATGTTTGTTCCAAGAATGTCAGAAGGCAATAAATCGCTAGTGAATTGAATGCGTTGATATGACAAACCAAGAACCGCAGCAAGTGCATGAGATAAAGTGGTTTTTCCCATGCCTGGTAAATCTTCAATTAACAGGTGGCCTTCACTAAATAAACACGTTAAGGCGAGTTTGATTTGTTGTTGCTTACCAAAAATAACCGTTGATAGGTCATCTATAATGAGTTGGATTGTCGAATTCATAAACTACTTAATTTGTTATGGTTTCCATCAATTCTAGACGTTTCATAACAGAGTCGACTTTTTTTGCGTTGAATGGTTTGGCGATAAAACCTTTAGCACCTAATTCCCAGGTGTTTTGCACATTCTCAAGACTGTTATGGCCAGAGCACATAACTACGTGAGTGTGAGGATGGCGGTCATTTAAGTATTCAAGAATTTCTGTACCGTCAGTGTTAGGTAGTTCAATATCAAGAAAGATAACGTTAGGCGACTTTTCTTCAATAACGGTTTTAGCTGATTCAAAATCTCGACTTTCTAAAATATCGTCAAAACCAAGACCAGTTAAAATTTGATTTAGATAGTCGCGGATATCTTGCATATCGTCGATTATCAGAATAGGTTCTAACGGCTTCACAAATTCCATATCGTTTACATCTTATCGTTACATCTCAAGTTGATAGTTTTAATATAAGTCATGAGATAACTAAGCTCAAGAAACAAGCACTAATAAAATGAATAATATGATAAAACATCACCTTAATGTCCGATACCGTCTAGTATTGGACTTAGTGAACAAAGAGAATAGGTATCGCTATGTATAGATACGTTACTTCCTATAATTTATATTAATTAGTATCAATAACATAGGAAAAACTAGATATCTAACAGTTGGTTATCTAGTTTTTTTTATGCCATATTGTCATCTTCATTTGTTAAAGGGAAGATGTAATGGGATACAAGATTTATTCAAAAAGACAAAAGGAACTTAGGGGAGAAGTTCATGATGTTTACCAATATGATTTATTGCCTCAAAGTTTAAGAATACAAATTAAGTTTTTACTTGATAGTCTCTTAGGTAATGAATCTAATTATAATTACGAACCAACTGTTCATGGTATTTACAACCAAATCTATAACGATTTAAGGGAAGAATTGGGAAGTTTTGATCTAAACAACCGTAACTCAAAAACTGAAAAGTACAACACAAACGCATATGCGGAACTCAATACCTTTTTGATTAATGAAAGAAACACCGAACTTGTTTTGTCGTATGTAGAGTACGCATTTAGATTAGCAGAGCTATTAACTGAAGAATACGAACATAGTAAAACGCAGAAGAGTTTAAAAACTCTTAATCTAAGATTTAGGGAAAATGGAGTAGGTTTTGCTTTTGAAGAAGGCCATATTATAAGAATAGATTCAAAGTTAATGCATGAAGAAGTTATAAAACCTGCACTTAAACTTCTAAATATGAAAGAGTATGAAGTAACACAAGATTACTTCTTAAATGCTTATGACCATTACAGAAATAAAAAATATAATGAAGCTATTGTTGAATGTAACAAAGCTTTCGAAAGCACTATGAAAATTATATGTATGAATCAGAATTGGGAACTAAAAGGCAATGAAACGGCTAGTAAGTTAATTGCTGCATGCTTTAAAAATAAATTAATACCTGATTATTGGCAAACGCAGTTATCAAGTTTAAATTCAATGCTTTGTTCTGGAATTCCAACAATAAGAAATAAGTATTCTCATGGCCAAGATGCTCTCCAAGAACAAGCTCCTGAAGAGCTAGTCGGCTATATGCTTCACACAACAGCTTCGACAATTATTTTTTTAATAGAATCACAAAAGAGATTACATTAACCATATTTTTTATCTGATATATCGTTAACTAGATCCAAAAGCTTATCCTGCAGGGCATTCATATATTCATCGATATTAGAATGCTCTTCTTTCAATTTTTGGTACAATTTTTCTGACTTTCTAGCTGACCATTTGTAACGATGTACCAGTTGAACATCTGATGGTTTAACCTTTCCCCAAGGGGTAAGTAACAAGTTATCTTCCCTAGAAATCCTACATTCAGACCACGGGCCAGTAAGTGGCATGTAACCGCGATACATAATTTCAACTAGTTTTTCTATTGGCTTGGTTGCTTTGTTCGCTTTTAGATATCTCCTTACTTGGCGTTCACTTACTCCGAGTTCTTTAGCTCCCTTTGCGTAGTCATATCCGAATAGCGTAACGAACTGCAATTTAAAGTTGCTCATTGTGATTTACTCCTTTTTGTTAAAATCACAATGCACACTCGGTATCGGTGTAAGTGGTTTCGCTCCCCCCCTATTAGTTTTTGAGGGGAGTGTGTTTTCCTTTGCTGCTGTGCCGTCCTTACCTCAGCTTGGTTTATCAGAAGGCAATCAACTTTTTTTGAATACAAAAAAGGGCAGTGAGTGCGTTTAGCAGTTTCACTGAATTGATACCCGACCCTAATAAACTGTACGTAAAATGGAAACTGTTTCTCGATGAAATGTGAATTTTCTGGAATGTATGACATGGCTTCGCCATGCCGCCAAGCCCAAGTCAGCCGCGGCAAGCGCTGGCGTGACATGGGCTAATTGGCGGCTAGTAGTTCTTGTTCTTGTGAATATGATTGCTTAGCAGCTGAATAGGACTCAACCCGATAAGGTAAACAGCGAACTGTATATTCTGAGTCCATATACTCAATTTTTGCGGTACAGGCTGATACAACTTTTACAACGGCATCTATTGCACTTGGGTAAAATGGAATACCGTCTTTTTCAAAGCAATAAGATGAGTTTTGTTTAGTAGAAAGAACTGAGCAGGTGATATAAACACCATCAAGAATATCAGGTAATACAGGTTCAACTGCTATGGCCTTTTGCTTTGATGGTGCGTTGGGGGTCGGTGTGTCAGTGCTAGTAACAGGTGTTTTTTCTGTTGGATTAGCACCAAATGGGTAAAACATATAGGTTAGGTATCCAACAAGGCAAAAGAGGGCGGCTTTATGCCACGTTTTAAGTATTGGGTCTTTGTCCTTTGCTGCTTTCTTTTCTTCGATAACTTCATTTACACGGTCTTTTACTAAATACCATTTTTTAAGTTGCTCGGTCGGAACCATTGAATACATGGCGCGCATATCAATTAAGCGACCATCTTTAGCAGTCATTACATCAGGTAAAAATTTCTGTGCAGTGTTATACCAGGCATGAGTCCAATCTTTAATATAGAACTGATAACCGTGAGCTTTACGAGTTTTTGATTTACCATCATAGAAACGAGCAACAGAAAATTTAGGTACATGTAAGGCTGAGAAAACACGTTGAACAACAGCGTTAATAAAGCCAAATCCAAAATAGTTAACACCGGATTTAACAGAGACTAATTGGTCAATGGTGGTGTCTCTTAGTTGTTTATCTACACCTTCAAAGTCTTGGCCTATGAGCACTAAATCCCAACCGTACTTACCCATTTGAACAAACCAAGAAACAATAGCTAAACGGTCTTTATCTTTGAATGAGCGTGAATTCAAGTGTGTTAATAATTCATCGATAACCACTAAACCATTTTTAGATTCATCATAATTTCTATCGTCTTGCTCTAGTTCCTCGTAACCAATACCCAGCGCGTGCAAATCTTCACTACGTGGGTGGTCAGGTAATCTGATTACATGCGGGTTTTGAACGGGCATTTTATCGAGAAATAAATCGAGATTTGTTGCGACCTTTCGACCACGTTTTAAGTAATCATTAATTAGGTCTACAGCGTACTTAGTTTTGCCAGAGCGTTTAACGCCCTCTATAAATTTACCAGATGCCATAATTAAGCCTTAAATCGAGAACGTAATACACCAATCGTAAAATAGAACACCATTTGTGCAGCTTTGGCTGATACAACAATCGTTGCACAGGTAATGGCGTTGTTAGGAACAAGAGATAAACCAGCTAATGAAAACGAGTTGTTAGGCAATGAACGTAAAAGGCCTGAAAACTCACTATTCAGTGATGAAACAAAAGCAACCAATGCAGCCGTATATACAGTGATAAAGATTGTGCCAATAACGACTTTACGACCGTACTTAGCTAACAGCGTGGTAATAATTGACGTAATACCAGCGGCTAGGCCTGCGAGTATGGCGGGTATTGCAGCTAAAATTGCGGGCATAAATCACCTACCTAAATGCTAGAAAATGCACGGAAAGATTGAGAAGAAATGTTCAATAGCGCTATAGCTGTGAACGTCCAAATAAGCCACTCAACAAGTGGTTTGAAATAGGTTTCGTATGGCTCGCAATGCTGTGAAACCGTAATTGTTTTAGAGTCTCCTGCAACGGAAACATCAAGGGTGAAAGGCTGGCAGCTACCCGTAAAGCCAGCAAAGTTTTGACTGACAAATGATTTAAACTTACCTGTTAAAGTGGTGACTTCTGGGGCTATCTGTACATCTTCTTCCATCCAATCTTGAAACTCTTGGTCTAATTCAGATAGCTCTTCTTCAATATCTTGATTACATAAATCGCCAATACAATCGGGCTGTTCGCCGCCGTCATCATTTAGCGCATCTAAAATGCCCTCAGTATTATCTGATATGTCTTGCAAATGACCGTTAGCATCATCTTGGCCTGAAATGAGACCTTCAATACCGTCCATTAAATCTGAAAGTAAACCATTTGATTCATAAAAACCATCAACAAGATTATTGTTAATAGCATCGAGATTATCGTTAGACTGATTCAGTGCATCGATGATTTCTGTTTGGTCTGTATCATCAGTCGGGTCTGGGTCAGTCGGGTCTGGGTCAGTCGGGTCTGGGTCAGTCGGGTCTGGGTCAGTTGGGTCTGGGTCAGTTGGGTCTGGGTCAGTCGGGTCTGGGTCAGTCGGGTCTGGGTCAGTCGGGTCTGGGTCAGTTGGGTCTGGGTCAGTTGGCTCTACTTCAGTACAGGCAACAGGTTCTTGAGAACCATAAGACACAGGCATGCTATAGCCACCGTTTGAATCAGTTTCAATTGAACATTGTGAACCATCAGGATTATCAAAACAGACTGTTTGTTGCTGGCCTGTGCCAAACACCCAAGGGTCATTATCAGTTGGTGCGGGGCAATCTGGGTCTGTATCAGGGTCAGGCTCTGGCTCAGGTTCACCATCGAGTAACTTTGCACATTGCATAGGTGCAGCTGCTGGGTCAGTAGGCTGAGGGTCTTTCATTACTGGAAATTCATATTCTGGATGTTGTTCAGGTGGGCAAGTGTGTTGCCACTCAGTTCGTAAATATCTTCCCGGGCTTTGACCATTTGCTGTACGTGGGGTATCGGTGCCAAAAGTATCACAATCACCATAACGGCAAGGTGTATATTCATAAGACCATCTATTAGAGCTAGTCCACACTATAGGGCCAACAGATGAATAAGAACCTGATGAAATGTAAGCATCTGTAGAACGTTCGATATATGTTGTCCAAAAAGGCTGGCATACTTTGATATCATTAAACTCAGATGCAATTTCCATATTATTATTATCGCCTTGACACTCAAAATAATAAAAAGGCTGTGAGTCAGGTGCTCTTAAGTCGTTTGGGTCGTATGGTAATGAGCTATCATCAGCAAAGGAAAAAAAAGCGCTTGTAAGCGCCAATATAAATATTAGTAATCGCATAGTTGCGCCTTTTTAAAGTTGGGAAAGGTGGAGACTAGCTCCACCAATTTAGGAGAGGTTAACCCCCGTTAGCGCCTTTAGAGATAAAGCGACCAAGTAGAGAGAAACCGATTGATGATGCAAGAACAACAGCAAGCACTGCAAAGCCAGCAGCAACAGCGGTTGATACGTCACCAAGTACTTCGGTTTGAATTGCTGTTACTTGAGCAGCATCTAATGCAGCATGTGCGCTAGAGCTAAGAGCAGCACCAGCAGTAACGAAAGTTGCTATCACAGCAGCTTGTACTTTTTTCATAGGAATATTCCTTCTAACATTTAATGTGAACGTGACGCTTTTTTAAATATTTCCGCCACGAAGTGATAAACTTTGCCAGCTCCAAAACCTGCAAACCAACAAAGAATTGCTGACCCAATAATCTTGGCGAGTAGTGGGTCAATACTGCTAACGGTTTCCACTGATGAACCCCGCATAAAATGAACCAAGCATAATGGCTGTAACAATGAGTGTTTGATAATCCATAATGAGATCCTTTATTAATGGGTAAATCTGCGGCATACCGAAAATTACTTAGGCTTACTTTCAGTTGGTAGACTGTGTAAGCGGAAGCCTTTCCAATCCATCTGGCGAGCTACATTCGCACCTTCGTAATACTCGATATTGAGTAAACAAGGTCTTAAGCCCCAACCATTAGGGTCTGATTGCATTTGCTCTAACTGTTTGTAAGTGCCGTCTGTGTATTGGTCAGCAGAGACTTTTACAGACAGAATTTGTGCAGGGTTCTTTGTGTGAAGCTTAAACTCTGCGGTTGTTGGAAGTGGCGCACCTTTATCGTCAGTACGATTGATTGGTGCTAAATCCGTGATTGCGCCTTCAATATTCATAGCTAGTTTCCTTAATGAGTGGTCGATAAATTAAAAGTTACAGTTAATGACACAAGTCCAAGTTCGCGATTTCATCGCTCATAATGTTGCCTGCAAGTGCTTCGTAATCCATGAACAAACACATGTTTTGATAGTCCTCTAAAACACATGCTTCTAGGAATTGCATTTCTTCTTTGGTTGGCTCGAATAAACGACCGTCGTCATGCCAACCTTGAATCTGCTCTGATACGCCTATCATGATTTTGCGCTGAGCCTTAATGTCGGTTTCAGTCAAAATCTGTGACGTACCGCGACGAGTGATAACAACAACGGCATCCCATGCCACACCTAAAATACGGTTGGCTGGTTGGTCGCCGTATTTGGTGGCAAAGTAGGGCGATTGGGTTTCGCTTCGGCTAATCTCGCCTGTAATTTGGTCAACAATGTCAGGTATCTGATAGTGCAGTCTGAGCGTTTGGTCTTTACGTTTAACTTGTACGCCGCCCATTGCTAAACAAAATGCTTTCCAGTCAGAGGAGTCTGCAGCTTGGCGAACCTTTTCTAAGGCATATTTTGATACGGTATCTAGAGTGGTTTTCATTGCGTTTGCAACCTCGCATTTGCCTTGTTCGCCTTGGCCTAGTCGTCTAAGTTCA
Organism: Pseudoalteromonas shioyasakiensis; assembly: GCF_019134595.1. Classification (NCBI taxonomy): domain Bacteria; kingdom Pseudomonadati; phylum Pseudomonadota; class Gammaproteobacteria; order Alteromonadales; family Pseudoalteromonadaceae; genus Pseudoalteromonas; species Pseudoalteromonas shioyasakiensis. The sequence goes on from NZ_CP077770.1 coordinate 1,906,503, forward strand.
CGCCATAAACTGACAGATGGCCCACCGATTTGCTGAAAGCGTCTAATGTTAAAAGTGCTTGCCCATGTTGATGCACGTTCGGCAGCATCAGCGGGTAATACGTTAATTTCACCAGCTTGAGAGCAAGTGACTTTATCAATGCAATCACCAGTAACAGCTTTAGTAATGTATTTAGCAATGTAACCAGCCGCAGAGCCTTTGTTTTTGTTTATAGCTATTGCTTTAAAGCGGGTTGTTTTTGATTTAAATTCGTCTGGTGTATCTTGGGTACAAAGCTTTCTAAGTATGTTACGTACTTGAGTTGCTTCACCTTTTTCCATGAATAAAAGCATGTGCCAGTGTGGGCAACCGTCATGATGTGGTTCAACAACTCTAAATCCGTATGGTCTTAAATCTTGCTTAGCGAATAGGGCGCGGGCACGTTTCCAAATATCATTAAAGTATTCTTGTGCTTCTTGGGGTGTTGAGCCGTTATATTTTTTATTGGGTATGCCTGTATGGTGTACTGAATGAAAACGACTAGGCGCTGATAAAGTATAAAACTCACCACGATGGCCATACATGTCTGCTAGTTCTTCGAAACCACGAATACGAACCATAAGTTCGGCTGCTTGTTGTTTACCTGATGTATGTGAACGCTCAATGATTGATTGCAGTGTTTCAAATTCTTCAAATGGATTTGATTCATTAGGAACAACAAATAAATCAGACATGATTTGCTCTGATTTTCGTTTTCTATCACGGCGGTTCTGGATAGTTGGTTGTGATACATAAGCGCTCGCTTTTTTATGTACGAGTCTTAAATCACGGGCTAATTGTTCGATAGTAAACGCTTGGATTTTGCGTAATTTTCTACGCCACCAAATAGGGTCTGCAAAACGGTTAAGTGCACCAACTAATGAGGTGGCAGAGTAGTTAGAGCAATAGGGTGCTGACAATTCAGGCTCTTGAATATCAAAGGAATTTACAAAGTGACGAAGGTATTTATAAGTAGAAAATGTATAGCCTGATTTGCTTATTTTAAGCTCGCAATAGCGAGCTTTTTTATCTGAAATATCGCAAAGAACATCATCGTTACACGATAAATTTATATACCCATAAACAGGGCTTCCGCGTCTTAAAACTGTATCAGCGTGTTTTAAACGTTTGTCTGCTTCGGCTAAGTCATGGAATTTTTCAGCAAGAAAATAACCGGTGCTAAGCATGTGTGACAGGTTGGAGTGTGTCTTGAAAATTCTATTTCTGAAAGACTGACTATCAAAATAAAACCCTGTTTTAGATTTAGTAACACGGTCATGAATACCAATATCATCATGAACTTTATCAAAGTTAGCAGTTAAATGAATTGCAGTATTTACTGGGAATACTTGGGCGTATTGGGTAGATGATAGTGCAGTCATTATCTAGTCCTTACTATCCATATAAGAATTTTTGAATGCTGCATTGATAGCCAGAAATGCAGCAATAATTACAAACAAGTACAGGCCTAAAAAAATAATTAGAGTAACTGGGTCAGGAATATCGATTGAGAATGTATCGAGTAAATATTGAGATAAAGTTTGGTTTAGCTCATGCAATTTAGTGAAACTCATATCCGTATTCCTTGTTAAAGTCCGATACTATTCAGTATTGGACATTATATGCATATCTAAACACTCGAAATAGAGTGCCAGAATGTCAAAAATAAACACTCCTTAATGAGTGTTGGCTAAAATCTAGCACTCACTGTAGAGTGTTGTCAAAAATTTATTTCTCATATTTGAGTGCTAAAATATAAAAAGAGGAGAAAATACTATGTCTTTTAGCTACGAACTTATTGAAAAGTACAGAGAATTCAAAGGTTACAAACAGGACAAACAAGTTTGTGCTGATATGAATGTTTCTACTGGTAATGTGACTGATATCAAGAAAGGTCGGAGACACTTAACGGCCAATCAGTGTATTTATCTATGCAATCAAATGGGCATCGACTTTAAGCCTGCTTTGATAGAACTTGCAAAAGAGAAGTCTAAAACCAAAGAAGAAAAAGCAGCTTGGGAAGAAGTTGCAAAAAAGATTAGCGCTGCGTGTGTAGCGGGTTTGCTGTTATTAACAGCTTCTATCACCCAAGTACAAGGGCCGCTTAAGCGGATACGTAACTACCCATAATTTATATTATGTTAAATTAGCAAAATAATTAAAAGTGGGTGTTGTTCCACCCACTATCTTTTCAGTTTAAGTCAGTATTTAAATCTTAATGAAACCTAATCAACGGGTTAAAAAATAACTTTCCCAAACATGTCGTTATTCCGCTTATTTAATTGATTTTTTAATAGCTCAATAAATTTACTCTTGGAAATGCCTAAGGCGCTAAGATTAATATTTGAAATATTCAATTCAGAACCATCAAGATTTTTATAGCTATCCATCTCATTTAACTCTTCATTATTCACGAACACTTTAAAGTCAGAATCTATAATGATATCCCCTGAGTCATAGAGACCATGAATGTCTTTTCTCAATAGAAAGCAATTCCATGGATGAAAAGACTCATCAAGTACTGAAGCCTTGTGAGCTACTATATGTGCTGCTTCTAAAGCAGATGCCGGTGCATCACCAGTTAAAATGCATTTTCTGCCGTATACACGAAATGCATTTATCCTAAACTTTCCTTGTGCATCACTATCACGCGCCGAAGACGTATTTTGTTTATTTGGATTGGCATCTATGCGACTACACTTCAACTGTAGGTTAAAGATAAATGTTTCTGACTGCTCTTCAGGGTCTGGTAATCTGGATTTATAGTAATCCTTAGCACAAACCCCATTTATAATTTTACGATGGTAAGCTATAGATAAAGGCTTGGCTTTTTCGACTTGCATGTCAGTAAGCTTTTCTTTAACTGACTTTATTCCTGCAACATAAAACCTTGGATGCTTACTTTGAAAGTTAAGGGTGAAAATTGCTAAGCCTTTATTCGGCTTGAATCTACCAAACTCTAACCTGCTGTTATTTTCCCTTGTCCAAATATCTAGCGCCCCAATCTGCTTATGCAAAGCTTTAACAAGCCATTTAATAAATTCCATAGTGTTTTCACTGACGCCTCCAACACTTTCCTGAACACAGAATAATATTAATGCTTCTTCAACTTCTTTAAGTCGTACTGGAAAATCACTTCCAACTTTAACAAGTAATCTTTCACTATCTTGCATCAACATCCCTCTTTAATTCTTAAATTTTGACAAGTTAAGTTCGCCCAGCAATTTAAAAATACTATTAGCCCTATCATGTATTTTGAGCTTGTACCTAATTTCATATTCAACACCATGGTACCAAATTAAAGAATAAAGCTTAACATAAAAATCAATGCGCTAAGTTTATATGGTATTAAGCGGTTGGTGTTGTAATTCCTGCCTTTCAAAGTAGAGGTTCAATCATTCGCGCAGCTGCCTAGTTGTTAAGCTATTTAGATTCGTGTAAAAAGGAGATTTTATACGAAGGAACGGTAATGACCGAACAAAAGAAAACCCAAAAGCAAGAAGCTGACTTCATAAAATTAATTATAAACATAGCAGTATTTGTACTTCTAATAGTTGGCGCTACTTTTGGTATTTTTTTTGATTTTACCCCCTCTAAAGAACTAGAAACATGGGTTGATACAGCAACTATTTTCACAGGCGTTGCTACTCCAATTTTGTCCACTGTATCAGTTTTTCTATTGTATTTTGTTTGGAAAGATAACCGTCGTGAGCTTGCTGCAACAAAGCAGGCACTTACTGAACAATCAGACACCCAAAGTTTTAGTGTAATCAAAGATGCCGTTTTTGATGTCGCAGGGGAAATTAAGACTGAACTTAATAGAACTGCTTTATTTGCTTATGATGAAAAAAGATGTTTCTTGGAGTTGGATAACTCTAATTTATATAAATCTCTTGTAAAAGAAGATGATAGTGAATTTGTAGACAAAAAAAATATAAAATTAGATCTCTTTTTAGAATATTACTATGAGCTTTTTCGTCCACGTGACTATATTGAATTAAAACCATTAAACAGTAATGCGCTAAGACAACTGATTTTTTCAGAGCCTTTTGATTCATGTATAGATAAGACAAAAATGCTTGGTCTATTCCTCTCTAAAGTTAAAAGTGATGAATACAAAAGCATTTTAAAAATAACACTTTTCACAAAACTTGGGGTCTATACTTGCTTACTCATGACGGAAATATCACATCGCCTCTATCATGATTCAAAATATAATGATGATACGGCACTACTTGTATTTCGTGAGGTTGCTGAATTAACATATAGCCAACGTGAAGTAAATCATTACCTGATATTGTAGTTAACGATTTAATCAAGCTTAAGCTAATTTAACGATGTAAACCCCTTTCCAGCTGAATGCTACTACTCCCCTAAATTTTATACTCGTTACCAGTGTTTGACTTAAAGCCTGGTAACGATGACAGTTCCACTCCCCTTACCGCCCCCCTAACTTTAAGTTAGTGCCGAATAGTCAAGTGCATTAAACAAACCCAATAACTCCATTGAGGTTTATGTCCTTGAGGGTACGATTGGGTAATCACTTCTCCCAATCAAACACCCTAGCAACGCCAAGTACTATTTCATGCAGCAGAACAAAAGCAGCGCCGTATAAGGTGGCCCAAATTGGGATGATGATAAAATCGAGGGTTGAGGTGGATGATGACACGGCGACTTCTTGGTAATTTGTAAGCCAGGGGTAAAAGCCAAAGCAGTATAGAATAACGATTGGGGCTGCAAACAGTATTAAACGCAGTTTTCGCTGTTTAAAAAACGGGATAAATGAGCTGACTAGCATTAATAATAACGGCACGAACACATAGATCACCGAAGTAAAATCATTGAGCGTCATGCCTAAACCTATGGTTACTATCAGCATGAATAAAGCAGTAAAAATGCGGTAAGCGGCTGTAAAATTCATTGTCATTCCTTGTAATGTATCTACAACCACCCTAGCACGCTTATTTATAACTGGCTATTTTATAATAAAATTTGCCTAGTGCAGCCGATGCTTTCTACAAAGTGTTTATCATGGCTTACGAGTATAAACCCACCTTTAAAACCCAGTAATGACTGAGCCAAGAGCCGTTTTGACTCAAGGTCGAGATGATTATCGGGCTCATCGAGTAACAAAAATGCGGTGCTTTCAATATTACTGACGATACACATGGCGAGCTTAATTTTCTCGCCGCCACTTAAAAGTGATGCATGTTTAAAAACAGCGTCTTTTCTAAAGCCAATACTGGCAAGTAGAGTACGTACGGTGCTTTCATCTAGGTTTTTACAGTAAGTCATCACGTTTTCAAGCAGGGTTAGCTCGTTGTTTATTAATGTAAAATGTTGGTCTAAATAATAGAGTGCTTGATTGCAATGTAACTGCCCTGCTTTTACTGGTATGTCGTATGTAAGAGTTTTTAGTAAGGTTGATTTACCAGTGCCATTAGCACCCACTAAATAAATTTTATCATCACTGAACACCTGAAAATTAAGCGGCTTTTGTGTTCCGTATGCTAATACCACATCCTCCAGGCTAAGTGTTTTTTGGTGCTTAGCTTCATCTGATTGCGCTAAATAAAATTGCTGCGCTTTAACATGTTCAAGCTGGCTACAAAGCTCTTGTCTATTACGAGTGAGTTCACCTTTTCGCTTAGTGTTGTTTTTACTTTGTGAAGATAAATTAGCGCTGGCTTTATCTTTTTTAGCATCCATCAACACTTTAGGCTGGCTGCCTGATTTTCTCAGCGCTGCGCCTTGGCCTGCTCGTTTTTGTGCTTTTTGCTTTTGTAATTGCTCTGAAGCTTTTAGTTTAGTTTGCTGTTTAACAACGTGATTTAATTTATTTTCAAGCGCAGCAACTTGCTGCTGTTTTTGTGTTTGATACTCAGAAAAACAAGTACCATATTGTGTTAAACCAAGAGTTGTTAGCTCCCAAATTTCATGGGCTTGTTCTAATAATTCTTTGTCGTGACTTATCAGTAATAGTTGGCCTTTAAATTTATGTATTTGCTTTATAAGCCAGCTTTTGCCTTTTGCATCTAGGTGGTTTGATGGCTCATCAAGTATTAAAATGTCGGGCTTTATGCAGGTAAATAGTGCCCAAAGCTTTAATTGGCTAAGCTGACCGCCACTTAAATGTTTGCTTAATGAGTAAGGGGTTTTGTTGTTTATGCCAAGCCTTACAAGTTCTGCATTAAAGCGCTCTGCTAAGTCCCAATTACCCTCAAGCAAAATTAAGTTTTGCTCTGTAACTTGCCCTTGGTTTATAGCATCAAGGGCATTAAACAGAGGCTCTAGCCCAATAGCCTCTCCAATTGTTAGCTTTTCAGCCTGATTTACATCGTTCATTTGCTTATAAAAGCCAAGGGTTGAATGGCAAACAACCGTGCCAGAGCTTGGCTCTTTTTGCTTAGCAAGTATTGACGCTAATATAGATTTACCGCAGCCATTTCTGCCGACTAACGCGGTGACTTTAGCTGTGAGTGAGAATGAAAGGTCGTTAAATACAACAGCGCCATTGCCATGTTGATAACATAAATTAAAAGCTTGAAGTTGTGGCATAGTGCCTCCTGTATTACAGGGGCATAAGCGTTTGATCACACGAGAAGTAATATATTAAAAGTGATAGTGAGCAACGCCTACTAACCCTGTTGGTCCAAAAAGATAAAAATGAAATTGGATAACAGGTTTAGTTGTTCATGTTGGCGGTAACTCCTAATAAGTGAGGCTAGATAATAACCACCCAGTGCTCAAATGGCAATGAGTTATGATAGTCTTAAGCTACACACTGCTTAAAGGAATGTATTTTGAATTTAGTTAAAAGCCCACTTGCCTCACAAAACCCAATTCAAGTTAAGATGCAACTTGAACAAAGCAAACGTGTATTTGTTATTGGCGATTTAGATGCAGATTTAGCTAAATTTGAACAGGCGCTTTGTTCTGTTAATTTTAACCCTAGCGAAGATATCTTGTTTTCACTGGGTGATGTGATTGATCGGGGTGAGCACAGCATTGCGTTACTTGCGCGTTTTAAAGAGCTTGGTGTACATATGTGCCTTGGTAACCACGAGCATATGTTGCTTGAGTCATTACTTGCACGCGATAAAGGTTACTACCGTTTATGGGTTGAGAACGGCGGCCGCTGGCATCTTGAAGCAACCGATGAAGATCTCGCATTTGCCTGTAAGCAGCTACTTAAATGCCCACTTTCTTACTATGTTGAATACGGCACATTAAAAATTGGTTTATCGCATACCACCTGTGCTGAATGGGATTGGCAAAATCCTTCAAACGACAAACAACAAGCCATAGGTGCTTTACTTTGGGATAGAAGCTTAACCAAAGCGAAAAAGCCGGTAATTAACCCAAGTATCGATTTTTCGGTGCATGGCCATAACACAACCAAACAGCCCTATTGGCTTGGCAATAGTTACCATCTTGATACAAACTATCTCAGCGGTAAGCCCACTATTGTTGAACTTAACACGCTGATCAAACAGTTTTCATCAATGTAAACTTGCCAGTCGTTCGACCGTTTTCTCTTCAAGGTAGTTTTTGTAGGTTAGCCTTGCATGCCACAGTTGCTCATCAGTTTCTTGAATGTAGATGATTGGGCCGGCACTTTTACTCGCTAAGCTCGTTAGTTTGCTGTATTCACGCGTATCAATTTTGCCATCGCTAAAGTAGCTTTGCGCCGTATTTAAAAACTGATCGTCTTTATAAATATCGCTATGCCAAATAAGCGAACGATACATACTAGCGGTTATCTCGGTTGGCTTATCGTTGGAACGGAAGAGTTTAACTTCGGTGTAAATTGAATTACCAGTAATTACAATCCCTATTAACGACAACGTCGTAAGAGTCATCATCCATTTCATGCTCTGTTCCTTAAAGTTAGGTACTAATTTAACTATAGGAGAGAAAGATGAATGTATGCTGTTTATTTAATCAATTAGGATTGGCAAAACTATTTTCTGGAGACTTAATTGTTGTTTTTAGTCCCTAATTTACTGCTTTAGGGTATAGACATTAATTTGTGTATTAGGCTAAAAGGCCTAATACACAAGCATCACACTAGTGAAGCGCTGCTGTAAACGGAATATTTTTACAGATTTCGGCTTCTGCGATAAGGATTTCTTCAAGGCGTGTATCAACCTCTTGCTTGTCGAAATACTCGTAGGCAAGTTCAACGAATAAGTTTTTATGTTTTTCTTCTGATTTAGCAATCGCGACATAAAACTCTTTTTCTTTGCCTGCTGGTAAGGCTTCTGCAACAAGCGAAAAGCGCTCGTGCCCGCGTGCTTCAATAACGCCTGCTACTAATAAACGGTCCATTAAAAATTCATCACGACCATTTCTAAATACCGCACGAATTTGTTTGATATAAGGATCTTTTTGGTCATTACCAAGTGATACATCACGTTCCATTAATAGCTTTAAAACTTGTTTAAAGTGGATCATTTCTTCCAGTGCAAGGTCTGTCATGGCTTTAACAAGCTTACGACGGTCTGGGTAATGAGAAAGCATAGACATAGCCATACCTGAGGCTTTTTTCTCTGCTGCAGCATGATCTTGTAAAAAGGTATCGAAGTCAGCTAAGACACCTTCGGTCCATTCAAATGGTGTGTGGTATTTCAATTCAAACATGATAAGGAACAACTAAACTTATAATGGCGGCGATTTTAACGTATTTTACGTGTGATTATAACCAAGAGATTTATCAATTTTACCACTTCGGGTTGATGACACTTTATCGGGGTGTTTTATGTCATTCCAAGCTGTGACCTTACCGCCTATATTAAGCTGTTTAAAACTAATTGGCTGCTCGGTATTTAAAAACTTCTGAAGTAATTGCGGGCTATTTGAGTCTGCTACATCAAGCGTTAACAATTGCTGTTCACGCCCTTTAAAGTAGTTTGCTACTTGTTGTTGATGACGCTGATAACACGCTGTGAGGTACTCATCAGATTCTAACTCTGCCAAGCTATACTGACCAAAAACATCTAGATAACAGCGCTTTAAATGGATATTAAAACCACCGTCTGGGCGCATTAAATTTGTGTGCATACGTGATAATAACTGCTTAATCGAAGGCAGCCACTTAATTAAATCGCGCTCAAGGTTAATAAACCGGCTATTTGCAAATTGTTCATCAAGTAAGGCGTACTCACTAAATACCGGGGTATCGGCAATAACGTCTGCGCTTGTAATTGCTTGTTGGGTATAGGCTGTGTGGGCGGTTTTATATCCGAGTTGTAAAAAGCTGTTACAGATACTGGTTGTGCCGGTTCGTGGTAAACCGATTATAAAAATTTTAGAGCTCATGGCACCTGATCAAATGATAACCACAGCGATTTGTCGTTGACTGGGGTTAACCTTGGTAAATCATAATTGCGCAATTCTATAACAATTTTGTCGTGTAGGTGGGCGTTTTTGATGATTTCGCCGTTGTACTTATAAAAAAGTTCATCAAACTCGCCCGTCTCACGCATGATTTTTAACCCCTTATTTACTGCTTTGGCTATTTCAGGGTCATTCTTGTTAAAGAAAAAATAGATTGGGCTTTTATATTTAAGCATTAACTGTGGTAGCACAGCCAAAGGCATTTGGTTCTTAAATACAGCATACTCATCTTTGATTTCGAGGATAGAGCGAGGAAATAAATCGCCACGCCCCCTTTCAAGCATGACAAATAAAAACTCTAAATCTAACGAGGTAGAAACAACTAAGCCGTTATCACGCAATATTTTGGTGTCTGGCCAATCTTGACCTTGTAAAAAGTAGATACTCTTTAAATCGTCTAAGGTTTTTAACTGACTTAGGTGCGCTAGATTTTGCTCATTTATGAACATAACTCGCCAACCAAACAAACCTTTAAACAACGGCACCCGTATTGGTAGCAAGCGCTCTTCTCGTTCTTGATCTGTCATGGTCCAGCTAACATCTATTGTGCCTTTTTCGATTTCTTTTAAAACACGATTTTGCCCTAAAACCTCTGCCGCAGGGGTAAGTGTATATTTATAACCGCTTCTTTTTAGTGCTGTTTTAAGTACAAGAAACGGGTAATAATTATCCTCAATGAGGCTTGGCATCGTTTTAGGGTAAATAATATTGAGTGTTGCTGGAGGGATAGTTACTTCTTTTTTGCCATTGATTGTTTTTACTTCAGCTACGCCTGAAATCGAAAATATCAATAGTAGTAAAGTAAAAACAATCTTCTGCATATTAGAACACCTGTGTAACTAATAACATCACTGCACTGATCAACATAGTTAAGAAAGTTAGCATCATCCCTAATACACGTAATTTCATCAGATTATCAGCGAGTGCATAACTATGACAAAAACGGCCAGCCAAGAGCATTGCCCCTAAAATATAGCAAAAATGGCTTGGAAGACCTTGGTACTCTAATAAAAATAGCATAATCAATGAAAATGGCACATATTCAATAAAATTAGCATGGCTACGTATAGCAGCTTGCAGGCTAGCATCACCGCCATCACCAAGTGAGATACGCTTTGCTTTACGCAGTTTAATTACACGAAAGCTAAGTTGAATGTATAAAATGGCCAAAATGGCAGCAAACGTTGAAACAATCACAGTTTTTCCAATTTTTATTTAAAGTTAGACGCTTAGCACTGTTTATTGCTAGGCTGTTAAGTAAGTAGTTAGGTTAGCTCAGTATGATATTTAATGTCTAACAGTTCTTAAGGAAGTGCATGTTTACGCCAAGAAAAATCGCCGATAACTACCGCGAAATGATCAGTAGTATCGGTTTTTACCCTTCAATGCTCTCTGTGGTGTTTTTAGTATTTGGTTTAATAACCACAGCGGTCGAGTATTCGTCATTGTCAATGGAATTTAAAAAGCTGATCGGCGTGTTACTGGTCGACAGCGAAGAGAATGCCCGAACCATCCTCAGTACCCTTGCAGGCAGCATTATATCGCTAACGGTTTTTAGCTTTTCTATGGTGATGGTGGTGCTTAATAGTGCCAGTGCCAGCCTTTCACCGCGTGTGTTACCAGGGCTTATTACACGTAAGTCACACCAATTAGTGCTAGGGTTTTATCTTGGCAGTATTATCTACACCATATTAATGCTGATAAACATTCGCACTATTGGTGATGGTAATATGGGTATCCCCTCGCTTGGTATCTTCTTTTCATTGGTGTTTGGTTTAATTTCGCTGGGCTTTTTTGTGTTTTTTATTCACTCAATTTCAAAAGCAATTCAGGTCGATAATGTACTAAACGACTTATTTAAAAATACCAAAAGCGAGCTTAAATGCATAATTGACATGCAACAAGAAAACCCTGTTGAACATTTTCCTGAATTTGATGACTGGCATAGTGTTAAAAGTAAAACAGAAGGCTACTTTAAGGGCGCTCATACCGACAAATTGTGCGCCTTGTGCCAACAGCACGGTATAAAAATTTATATTTCGGTTAAGCAAGGCTTCTTTACGGTTAAAGGTTATCCGTTTTTAAAATGTGATACCGACCTATCTGACAAACCTGAACTGGTAGAGCAATTACTAGACTGCTTTATTTTTTATATCGAAGAATATATTAGTGATCATTACCGCTACGGTATGACGCAAATTTCAGAAATTGCCGTTAAAGCAATGAGCCCAGGTATTAACGATCCCGGTACTGCGGTAAAAGCCATTGATATGTTGAGTATATTGCTCATATTGCGTTTAGACATTTACGATGTGAACTACTCGCTTAAACGATGTGAGAACAATCAACCTCACTTGTTTATACACGAAACATCATTCGATGAGCTGCTGCATGATAACTTCACGCCAATTCGTAACTATGCGAAAAATGACGCCTATGTGATGGTGAATGTGTTAGAGGCGTTTAAAAACATATTGTTTAGAGCATCTGATAACGAAAAGGCAACAGATAGCCTATTTGTTTATTTAGGTGCGATTATTGAAGATATCGATAAACATATTAGTAATGAGTACGACCGAGAACAAATTACTAATATGCTAAAAGCGATTGCCCGTATTTCAGAGCAACAGGGTGAAAAATTGCTGGCAAAGTTTACCAGCAACAAATAACTGAATTTAGTTTTCGATTAAATATACCGCATAGCTGCTTGCGGTAATCGTAAGCTCACCACCGTTGTATGCATCAGGTACATAGTTATCTGGTGCGGCTTCTGCCATAACCATTTTGCTGGCACGCATATAAGGTTGGCTTCCTGTATCGAGTGGGCTACTTGAGGCAGTATATAAGCCTTTAAGTTCAACCCCATAATCACTGGCAAACTCTTTTGCAGCAGCACGGGCATCTTTAATAGCAAGCTTTTGCGCTTTCTTTTGTAGCTCTTCGTACTTGCTTGATACAAACTGAGTTTGATTGATTTCATTAATACCCGAGTTCACTAGTTGCTGAAGCATAATCGGGTATTTTTTAATATCAGTTAACGTAACAGATAAGCTACGCGTTACTCTGTAGCCTACAAAGTTTTGCTTACCTGTTTCGCGGTTATATTCTGTTTGACGATGAATTGAGATATTAGAGGCATAAATGCCCTTTTCTTCTACACCTTGGCTTTTAGCAAGCTTAATCGCTTTCGCCATGGTTGCATCGGCTTTGTTTTTAGCGGCAATTAAATCTTTATCTACTTCAACAATACCTACTGTCAGTTTAACGTTATCTGGGATTGCTTTAACCGTTGCGTTACCTTGAATATAAATATGTGGCGCATCAGGTGTAGCTTCTGCTAACACATTAAAACTTAGCGCGGCGGCCATAGTGGTAAAAACTAACTTACGCATAACACTGTTCCTTAATTATAAACTCCGTTCATTATCACCTTAAAGGGTTAATTCAATATGAACAACCCCTATTATTCAGATATAAAAAAACAGGCTTTAAAAGCCTGTTTTTTCAATTACTCAAAGCGTTATAGCTTAGATACTACGGCGCTTATAGTTACGGTACTCTGGAAGCCAGTAGTTTTTCTCGATTGCTGCCCATAGCGCTTCATCGCTCAGCTCAAGTGCCACACCTTCTTCCATTGCTTTTTTCGCTACTGCAAATGCAATTCGTTTACTTAACGCTTGGATTTCAGTTAGTGCTGGTAATAAGCTGCCTTTACCAGAGTTTGCACGTGGTGAAGACTCTGCCAGTGTTTCACTTGATACAATCAGCATTGCATCTGTGATACGCGTTGCTTTAGCAGCAATTACGCCTAAACCAATACCCGGGAAAATGTAGCTGTTGTTACATTGTGGGATTGGGAACGTTTGGCCGTTATACTCAACCGGATCAAATGGGCTACCAGAGGCAACAATCGCTTGGCCGTCAGTCCACTCGATTACATCTGAAGGAAGTGCTTCAACTTGCTTAGACGGATTACTTAACGGGAAGATAATCGGTTGTGGGCAAGATGCGTGCATTGCACGAATAACTTGTTCAGTGAATAAACCAGGTTGACCAGAAACACCAATTAGGATGTCTGGTTGCGCACAGTGCATTACATCTAATAACGATGCATACTCACCGCTGTAAGTCCACTCGCTTAAGCCATCTTTAGATTGGCAAAGTGCTTGTTGGAAATCACGTAAGCCTTCCATACCCTCAGTAAGTAGACCAAAGCGGTCAACCATGAAAATTTGAGAACGCGCTTGCTCATCGCTAATGCCTTCAGCAACCATAGTACTGATAATTTGTTCAGCAATACCACAACCTGCAGAGCCTGCACCAACAAACACCACTTTTTGCTCAGAAAGCTTTGCGCCTTTAACACGACATGCAGCTAGTAAAGAACCTACAGTAACCGCAGCAGTACCTTGAATGTCATCGTTAAAGCTACAGATTTCATCGCGGTAGCGTTTTAGTAATGGCATGGCATTTGGTTGTGCAAAGTCTTCAAACTGAAGTAACACACTTGGCCAGCGACGTTTAACGGCTTTGATGAATAGATCTAAGAATTCGTCATACTCTTCTTGCGAAATACGTTTATGACGCGCACCCATGTACATAGGGTCGTTAAGTAGTTTTTCGTTGTTTGTACCAACATCAATCATCACTGGTAACGTATAAGCTGGGCTAATACCACCACACGCTGTGTAAAGTGATAATTTACCAATTGGAATACCCATACCACCAATACCTTGGTCACCCAAACCAAGAATACGCTCACCGTCAGTCACAACGATAACTTTTACTTTGCCTTTAGTAGCGTTACGTAAAATATCATCGATTTGAAAACGATCTTCGTAAGAAATAAATAGACCACGGGCACTGCGGTAGATGTCTGAGAATTTTTCACAGGCATCACCTACCGTTGGTGTGTAGATAATTGGCATCATTTCTTCAAGATGATCACGCACTAAACGGTAGTAAAGTGTTTCGTTGTTATCTTGAATTGCACGTAGGTAGATGTGCTTATTTAAATTATCGCTAAAGCTTGAATACTGCTGGTAACAACGCTCAACTTGTTCTTCGATCGTTTCATAACGCGGTGGCAGTAAACCGGCTAAGTTGAAATTTTCCCTTTCTTTTTGTGAAAAAGCACTGCCTTTGTTTAATAGTGGCGTTTCGATCAGACCTGGGCCTGAATAAGGAATATAAAGATAATTTGGATCGGTATTTGTAGTCATATTTCCAAGCTTTGATGCGTCATAATTATGACCTGACATTATTACTCTTGAAGGCGAAATTGCAATGACAATTCACCTTGTCAGACCATTGAAGAAAATGAATTTTATGCTCTAAATAGCATAGCAGTTAGTATACATGAAAACTCAGCAGCTTTAAGGCTGCTGAGCTTGTTTTTAATGGCTTTTATCACTTAAAGCGATGCCTTCGCGGCGCGGATCAGCTGCGCCATAAAGTTTACCGTCTTTAACTTCAACAGCATGTAAACCAGAGTTTAAATCTAGGATACGAACTGTGTGTCCACGGTTAACAAATTCAGCTTCGGCGTTGGCAAGCTCAGTACCCTTTTCGAGACTTGTGTAATTATTGCGATTAGTAATGCGCGGTAAATTAATGGCTGTTTGTGCATCTAAGTTCCAATCAAGCACACCCACAACTACTTGAGCTACATAATCAATGATACGGCTACCTCCCGGTGAACCAACCACTAAACGTAAGCTGCCGTCTTTGTTAAACACCATGACTGGCGACATTGAACTACGCGGGCGTTTACCTGCTTCAACGCGATTAGCTAATGGCTTACCATTTTTGGTAGGCGATAAAGCAAAATCTGTTAGTTGATTGTTTAAAATATACCCGTTCACCATTACTGTTGAACCAAACGCCATTTCAATAGAGCTGGTCATCGAAACCGCATTACCTTGGCTATCAACAATCGATACATGAGTTGTTGATGGTAATTCATAAGCATCATCTTGCGCATACGCAAGTGAGTTTGGCGGTGTGCCTGCTTCTGCGTGAGCGTCTTTTTCAGAAATAAGCTTTGCACGACCTGCAAGGTAGTCTTTATCGAGTAATCCTTGTGTAGGGATTGGCATAAAGTCAGGGTCGCCCATATACACGTTGCGATCAGCAAACGCTAAACGCGATGCTTGGGTAAAGTAATGCAATGCTTGAACAGAGTTTGGTTTAAGTTTAGCCATGTCTTTATGTTCAAGTAAGGCTAAAATCTGTAATACAGCTACACCACCACTACTTGGTGGTGCCATTGAGCACACTTCGTATTGGCGATAATCAACACACACAGGTGCACGCTCTTTACTTTTGTAATTAGCTAAGTCTTCAACCGTTAAAGTACCCGGTGCAACTGCTGAGTTTTGCACTGCATGCACAAGTTCTTTGGCGTTTTCACCTTTATAGAAAGCATCAATGCCTTGTTTCGCAATATCTTTATAAAGCGCGGCAAGTTCAGGGTTCTTTTTGACCGTACCTACAGCAAGCGGTTTACCATTTGGGAAAAAGTAGTCACGAATAACAGGTAGCTTAGTAACCCCTGGGTTTAATTCTTTAGCCAATAATTGATGTAAACGCGGCGACACGATAAAGCCTTTATCAGCCAATTCAATGGCAGGGCCAAACAAGGTTTGCCACTCTAACTTGCCGTAACGTTTATGGGCGGTGGCAAATGCGTCTAAAATACCTGGAACACCAACAGAACGACCACCTACAACGGCTTCAATCCATTTCACAGCTTTACCGTGCTTATCTAAAAAGAGTGTTTCATCAGCATTGCTTGGTGCGGTTTCGCGGCCATCAAAGCTAGTTAGGCTTTTGCTTTTGCTGTCGAAGTACATCATAAATGTACCACCACCGATACCCGACGATTGCGGTTCTACCAGTGTAAGTACTAATTGCGTTGCAATGGCTGCATCTACTGCTGAGCCGCCTAGCTCAAGCATTTTTTGGCCAGCTTTTACTGCATAAGGGTTTGCTGCAGCGACCATGTACTTATCGCCTTCAACAACCTGTTTATGAGCAAAGCCTGTAGCAGCTTCAGGTTCGCGTGTTTCAATTTTTGCAGGGGTTGCAAAAATAGCCGTTGAATAAATTAATGAGGTGGACAGAGCTAACAGCGCTTTGGTTTTGAATAACATAAATAAACTTAATCCCGTAGTGTATTTGGCATCTTAAAATTAAACGTGCACAATAGGCGACAATCTCAGATACAACAAAAATAACATGATAAACCTGCCCCTGAAACTAGAATATATTCTGCCGCCATTGTGTTTAGTAATACTAAGTTCCTTATTTGCTACTTTTAACTTAAATGAACATCTCGAATTTAACCGTGAGTTAGTTGCAAATGGTGAATTTTGGCGCATTTTCACTAGTCAATTTGTGCACGCAAATTGGCCCCATTTAGGTTTAAATTGTGCCGGAATTTTATTAATTTGGGCGCTACACGCTGAGCATACAAGCCCTGCTCGCTATGCGTTTAATATTGCCATTCTTGCACTGTGGTGTGGCTTAGGTGTGTGGCTATTTTGCCCAGATATCCAAATTTACACCGGATTAAGTGCCCTACTGCACGGTGTGATCATTTGGGGTGCAGTCAAAGATGTACAAGCAGGCATGTTTTCAGGCTGGTTATTGTTTGCTGGCACCTGGGCTAAAGTGATTTGGGAGCAAGTCGCAGGCCCGAGTGAATCGGTGAGTCAGTTAATCGCCTCTAATGTTGCCATCGATGCCCACTTTATCGGCGCAATTGGCGGCACACTGTTGGCTTTGCCTGTCTACATAAAAATAATAAAAAAGCGCGGGTAACCTTACTCGCTCTTTACAACTGCTCTTTGTTAACTAGAAAAAAGGAATTTTAAATGAATGAAAATAAAGGACATATTTACCTTCGCATTATCCTATTTTGCCTTTACGGGCCATTGCTGCTTGGCATTTTAAGATCATATATTAATTTAAATTTTGTATCACCAAGGTATATGAGTGATGTTTCTCAGGTAATAAATGTAATTATACTTGGCTCATCTATTTTGGGCTTTACATTATTGCTAATGAAATACCAAGAAGTTAGATCGCTTTTTAAAAATAGAATAATTGCCAACACACTAATTATAATCAGCTTTTTGTATGCTTGCTTGATATTCCTTGCTGCGGGGTTAGTTGTTTTTTTGGATGCACCTTTCGGTTCAAATAAAGATTACATTTATCATGAGCAAACATTTAATAACCGTACTTTTTATGTTTATACGGCAGACCCTGGAGCTTTTGGAACTGCTCACCATTATGTGTATTTAAAGTGTCCTGCTTCGTTTAATCGCTATGAATTGGAGTTAATAGCTAATCTATCATGGATGAGAGACTATAAAATGAGTTTAGAGGCTGATAATTTAATTTTTGAAAACGACTCAGAGGAAGGTAAGACTGTACTCGATGTGAGTGAATTTTACTGCAAATAACCCCTTTTGGATAAGTTCTATTACAAACAAAAACAGCCACTTAAAGTGGCTGTTTTTAATTTACGCTATTGATTAAAGCGTTTCTTTAAATAGCTTATGAATACGGCGGTATTCATCTAACCAGCTTGATGGTTGTACAAAACCATGTGGTTCAACTGGGAAGATAGCTGTTTCAAAGTTCTCTTTTTCTAGCTCAATTAAGCGCTGTACTAAGCGTACTGAGTCTTGGAAGAATACATTGTCATCAACCATAGGCGCATTAATTAATAAATGGCTCTTAAGACCTTCAGCAAAGTAAATTGGTGAGCTCTTTTCATAGGCAATCGGGTCAACATCTGGGTGGTTTAAGATGTTAGACGTGTAAGGACCATTGTAGTGAGCCCAATCAGTTACCGGACGAAGTGCAGCACCTGCTTTGAATAAATCAGGTTGTGTGAATAGCGCCATAAACGTCATGAAACCACCGTAAGAGCCACCATAGGTACCTACAGCTTGTGTATCAACGTTTGCGTTGTCTGCCATCCAGCTTACACCGTCTGCTAAATCTTGGATCTCAGGTGTACCCATTTGACGGTAAATAGCTGTACGCCAATCACGGCCGTAACCTTTCGATGCACGGTAGTCCATGTCCATTACAACGTAGCCTTCTGAAGCAAGTAGTGAATGGAACATAAACTCACGGAAGTAACCAGACCAACCCATGTGTGAGTTTTGTAGGTAACCAGCACCGTGGTTAAAGATAACCGCTTTACGGTTTTTACCTGTTTCGCCTTCTTTATAATCAGCTGGGTAATATACTTTTGCGTAAATTGGCTGATCAGTGTGGCTTGAAGGCACAGCAACAATCTTAGGTGCAATTAGCTTCTTCGCTAAGAACTCATCAGATACTGTATGCGTTAACTGCGTCGCTTGAGTATTTGCTTTTGCATCAGCAACATAAAGCTCAGGCGGCGACATAATTTTTGAGTGAGTTAGCAATAGTTTGCTTTCATCTGGGCTTAACTGGTAATCAGTCATACCATCAAGGTTTGTTACTTGCTCAGATTCACCGTTTGCAGGGTTTACACGATAGATTTCGTAAAGACCCGGGTGCTCAACGTTAGCTTTGTAGTAAATCGCCGAGTTATCAGCCGTTAACGTTAAGTTAGAAACAACAAATTGGCCTTTAGTAAGCTGCGTTGCTTTACCGTTTAAAGGCTTTTTGTAAATGTGGCTGAAACCAGACTCTTCAGATAAGAAGTAAAGCGTGTCTGAGTTGTTCAACCAACCAAAATCGTTGTATGCATAGTTAACCCACGCATCGTCATGCAGACGGTGCTGTGAAACCAGTTTATTGTTTTGTGTATCAACAGTCGCTAACCAACGGTCTTTGTTGTCCCATGCTTCAAGCATAAGTGCCACTTTTGAACCATCGGTGTTCCATTGGATTGCACTTTGGTCCCAACCCCAATCCATCATTAAGTTGATGGCACGTGGTGCTTTTTCAGACTTATAAGTTTTACCATCACGGGCGTAGTTTTCTTTCTTAACAGCTGCAAGTACGTCTTCATCAAAACCAGGTAAGGTATCGAATGCAAGCGTTGTTTGCTCGCCTGATTTAAGATCGATGTAAACAACGTCTGAGCTGATTGGTTTTTCATCAGCAACACGACGGCGTACTTTTTCTGCTTTTACGCGTGCATCATCGGCAATGTAATTAGGCATGATATCGCCTTCATCGCGCCATGAACGGCTTTCTGTGGTTACTGCAACAAGTGCTTGGCCATTTGGTGAAAGCTGTACATCTGCTAAACGCTTACCTTTACCTAAATAAAACTGTGCATTAGCAATGCTGTCGTTTTGCTCGTTGATTTGTGCTTTACGCTCTTCGCGATCTTTTTTGTTTTTGTGCGTCAGCGCAATGTAATCAATTAGTTTGTGCTGCTCTTTTGCAATGTAAGTGTCTGGCTCTTGTACACCTTTAGGTGCATCGTCTAGGTGTAAGTTAACTAATTCAACTTGACGACCCGTTGCTAAATCAACTTTATAAAATGCATTAGCTTGGCGATATGCAAGGCTACCATCAGTTAAAAACTGTGGTTTTGATTGCTGTGCGCTATCGTGAGTGATTTGTGTAATTTGCCCAGTGCTTAGGTTTTTGACGAAGATATTACCTTCAAATGCATAAGCCTGTTGCTTTTTATCTGCAGAATAAACGGCATTTTTAGCGCCTACAGTGTGCAGTTTATTTAACGCTAATTGTGATGCAGATTGGCTATTTACCGCTTGAATGTATAAATCGCGTAACTCATTGCCTTGTTGCTTTTGTGCATAAACGATGCTGTTAGAATCACCGTTCCAGAAAGCACGCTCAGGCTGACGGCCTAACCAATCAGGGTGAGCCATTGCTTGCTCTAACGTGATTTCAGCTGAACCTGTATCAGCAGGAGTAGCAACAACTGGTGCTACATTGGTAACTTGTTCTTCAGAAGGCGTTGAGGCGGTTGATTGACAACCTGCTAGCATGAAGCTAGATGCGACTGCGAGAGCCACTAACGTTTTATTAGCAGTGGTTTTGAATTTCATAGTGCTTCTTACGGGTTATTATAATTCGCCCTATTTAAGCAGAAGCACTGATGAAATAGCAATTTTTATAGGATAAACAGCCAAAGTTTTCCGTTTAATAACAGCTTATTTTAAGCTGATATCAAGCCATACCATACGGTGATCAGATGATGCGTTACGATCTCTAATTAAACGGAACAGTTCAGAGTTTTTCTGTGGCCAAAAAACCCCACCATCGTTTATCTCAATACCATAATTTGATGGTAAAACGTAATCAGCACGAGCCTGCCAATAAGCGGTATAGTTTTTAGCGTAATCTTCTTTATACGATTCTTTAGCGCCTTTGCTTGTTGGTGTAAATGAGGTATTCACTAATGGATTTTTTAAAATTTGGTCTGTGGTATTCGGGCGTGCCTTACCCCCTTCTGGCGCAGCATTTAAGTCACCAACAATAACAAAGCGGCTTTTCGCTTTTAAGCCTCCTTTTTGACCTTTGTCATCGTAAATGTAGTTAGCATTGTTGATGTAATCTGCAACTAGGCGTACTTCGTCGTGGTTACGCTTACCGTTGCGGTCTTCGTCACCATCAAAAACAGGCGGCGTTGGGTGCGATGCAAGCAAATGAAACGTTTTGCCTTTTACATCTATTGGTAAGTCCCAAAAAGACTTAGAGCTTAGGTGAATTGCTTGCCACTCTTCAGCTGAATACCAGTTTTTACCTGTTTTAGGGTCGATAGGCATTTGTGCATTTGGCATATCTTTGTATTTGAATGTTTGTAATGTACGCGCTTTATCTAAATCGATTGGGTAGCGCGACAATACTGCCATTGCATAATGCCCCTCAAAGAAGCCAAAGCCGTGTGCGTCACCTTTGTAATGCCCCTTTACACCATCGTTGTCTAGGTCAAACTCAGTAGGTAAACCAGTGTTAACAGGTGCAATAAAGTAATACGGGTAATCGATGGCAACCTGCTTATTTTGCGATACTTGCAGGTAGTTTTTACGAAATACGTTAATCCCTTTGTCGGCATCAATATAATCAAACTCATTGAGTAAAATAACATCAGGTCTTACGCGCTGAATAATTTCGGCAATGTTACGAATTTGCTGGTGGTTGCTGGCTAATGCTTTACTTAAAGCATCTTTATCTATTGCTTCGCCTTTTTTAGCATAGTTAGTTGCATCCATACTCACATTAAAGGTAGCAACACGTAAATCAGCAGCCGATACATTGTTAGCAAATAAGCCTACAGCCAGTGCTAATGAAGAAGTTAATAAAGCGTTTTTCATGAAATAAATCCGTCTACTATAAGTAGTAAAATAATACTGCTGACAATGATCCATAAAATCATCGCCATGATAAAAGGTTTAATGCCCGCTTGTTTTAAGACTGAAATAGATAAACCACTACCAATCAAAAATAAGGTCATTACTAAAACTTGTTTAGCACCAACATTGAGTGCATGCCACAGTGTTTGATACTCAGGAAAGCTCGAATTAATTAGCGCAGCCGCTAAAAAACCAAATATAAACAATGGGATGCTGGCTTTTTCATCCGATTTCCAAAACACTCCCGCGATGCTCGTGTAAGGGATTATCCACATCGCTCTGGTCAGTTTAATGGTTGTGGCAATAGCAAGCGCTGATGCGCCATAAGCGGCTGAAGCCCCCACTACACTACTGGTGTCGTGAATAGCAAGTGCAGCCCAAACACCGAATTGTTGCTCAGTCAGGCCAAAGTAATGACCAATCATTGGGAATAACACTAAGCCAAGGGCGTTTAATAAAAACACCACAGCGAGTGAGATAGCTACTTCGTGATCTTTGGCCTTTATAACTGGTGCCATTGCAGCAATGGCGCTACCACCACAAATGGCAGTACCAAATGAAATAAGTACACCGGTGTTTTTATTTAACTTAAATAACTGAGATAAAATTTCACCAAGGCCAATAATCGCGGTAATACTGACAATAGTAAGCACAATAGAGCTGCGCCCTACTTCTATTACTTGATTAAAATCAACAGCAAAACCTAAGCCAATCACCGCCAACTTTAGCATCCATTTACTCATTTTTTGTGACTGTGCTGAAAATGGATTACCCAATATCATGGCAAATAAAGCACCGACGACAAGTGCCGTTGCAGAGCCAACAAATGGTAATGCTGATACTAAAAATAGTGCAATAAAAAGAACTTGTTTTGGGCGTTCGGCTATCACAACGGCGCTCTGATCAGTTTATTGGTTAGCTTATGCACCACAGGTGCAACAAAAATAACGGTAGGAAATGCCACACAAAATGCAAAAGCCCATGCTTTAAGCCAAATGGTTGCAATGTTATCGATTAAACCAACGTTAAAGATGCTGATCACTAAAGACATAAATCCAGACATAAACAGCGCCATAAAGAACGCAAATACGACTGTTCTAAATCGAGGATGTAACATAACGAACTAATATTAATATAAAAATATTAGTCTATAGCAAGATGACCCTGACGCAAGTGCTTTGAGACAAGAGGTACAAAATTAGCGAAGTTTGTGGGTAATACCAATTCGCTTAATTAAGTAGTCTATTTTGAGGCAAGAAAACCTTGTTGATAACAAGGCAAAAATTTCGTTATTTAGTTATTCTAAATGAGAAATTTTTAACGCAGGTAGCGACAGGTTTAATCCCTCAAAATGATTAAGTATTATTGCGGATTGGTATGAGTTATAGAGATTAAAAAGCCGAGATAAACTCGGCTTTTAAGAATTTAAACTGATTAGTTTAAAATAAGTTGAGTGCTGGTAGCTGCTACACCTGGGTAGTCTTGCTCTGGCAAAATTTCAGCCAGTGCCGCTAAACGCTCACCTAATTGGTGAAGGTTATCAGCCGATACATTGATATGACCCATCTTACGACCCGGTTTAGCCGTTTTACCATACCAGTGACTTGTAACGTCTTGCGTTGCCAGTACTGAGTGTGGGATTGAAGGCTGACCTAATACATTGATCATCGCAGTAGGACGAAGACACTCTGTACTACCTAATGGTAGACCTGCAACAGCGCGCATGTGGTTTTCGAACTGTGAGCAATGTGTACCCTGCTGTGTCCAGTGACCAGAGTTATGAACGCGTGGCGCAATTTCGTTAACTAATAACGTACCTTGTACATCAAAAAACTCAATCGCTAATACACCCACATAGTCAAGTTCTTGCGCTAACTTGTTAAATGCAAGCTCTGCTTGTTCTTGAATTGCTGCTTTTTCTTTACCGGCAACTGAAAGCGTAAGTACACCATTGGTGTGTTGGTTTTCAGTTAATGGATAAATAACTGTGTTACCCGCTTTGTCGCGAGCACCAATGATAGATACTTCACGGTCAAATGGGATCATCTTTTCAGCGATAATAGAATGCGGCGCACTTTCAGTGCCTGAAGCTATGAAATCTGCCATTTCTGACCAGATTTGGTCAATTTGATCATCAGACTTTAAGCGCCATTGCCCTTTACCATCGTAACCCGCTTGGCAAGTTTTGATCACAAGTGGCTTGCCTAAACGCTCTACAGCAGCAATAAGGTGCGCTTTTTCTGTAATTAATTGGTAAGGCGCACATTCAACATTTGTTTTATCAAGTAATGCTTTTTCAAGTGCGCGGTCGCCACCTGTTTTAATTGCCGCTTTACCCGGATAAAACTTATTGCTTTGACAACATAATGTAAGTACATCATCAGGAATGTGTTCAAACTCTGCTGTAATCGCGTCTGCGTTATCAATAGCTTGTTGTAATGTGCTGTTATGAACTTCACCAGTTAATGGGTGAATGATTTTTTCACTACCCACATCGTAGGCAACAACATTTAAATCAAGCGGTGCACCCGCTAAGCTCATCATGCGAGCTAACTGACCTGCACCTAAAATTAGAATATTCATATTACTCTGCAGGATTAGGGTTAGCTAAAATAGTGTCTGTTTGTTCTTTACGGAAAGCTTCTACTTTTGCGAAGATTTCAGGCTGTTGGCAACCTAAAATTTGTGCCGCTAAAAGGCCAGCATTTGCAGCGCCTGCTTCACCAATAGCAAGAGTACCTACAGCAACACCTTTAGGCATTTGGCAGATAGATAATAACGAATCAACACCATTAAGTGTTTTAGACTTAACTGGTACACCTAAAACTGGTAGTGATGTAAACGCCGCAGCCATACCTGGTAAGTGCGCAGCACCACCGGCACCTGCAATAATAATTTTAATGCCGCGATCTGCAGCTGAACTTGCATAGTCAGCAAGTAATTGAGGGGTACGGTGAGCAGAAACAACTTTAGTTTCGTATTCAATGCCGAATTTTTCTAGCATTAACGCCGCATGTTCCATCGTTGGCCAGTCTGATTTGGAACCCATAATAATGCCAACAGTCATAAATACACCTCAGTAAATTGTTTTCTAAAAAAGCGGACTTTTGTCCTTATTTTGTGGCGGGTATTATATACCCAAACCACATCAAGATGCGACTCTAGAAGCACAAAAAAGCCATGACATGCATGGCTTTTAATCACTCATCAGCTAATTAAGCTTCTTTGCTTGCTAGGTACTCAGTGTATGTACCTTTAAAGTCGATAACTTTGCCGTCTTTGATTTCCCAAATACGGTTTGCAAGCGATGATACAAATTGTCTATCGTGTGATACGAACAACAAAGTCCCTTCGTATGCTTCAAGTGCTAAGTTAAGCGCCTCGATAGATTCCATATCCATATGGTTAGTTGGCTCATCCATTAATAAGATGTTTGGTTTATGCATCATAATTTTGCCAAACAGCATACGGCCTTGCTCACCACCTGAAATCACTTTTACTGACTTTTTGATATCGTTTTGTGAAAACAGCATACGACCTAAGAAACTACGAACAACTTGCTCGTCGTCACCTTCTTGTTGCCATTGTTCCATCCACTCAAATAAGTTCATGTCTTGTTCGAACTCGTCAGCATGGTCTTGTGCGTAATAACCGATATTAGCGTTATCAGACCATTTAAATTCACCTTGTTTTGGTGCTAAACGACCAGCAAGGGTATTTAATAGTGTGGTTTTACCAACACCGTTCTCACCGATAATTGCAATGCGCTCGCCTACTTCAACTAGGCCTTCAAGGCCGCTGAATAATGTTTCGTCAAAGCCTTGTGTTAAATTTGTTAGCTCTAAGGCATTACGGAATAACTGCTTTTCTTGCTCAAAACGAATAAACGGGCTTTGACGAGAAGATGCTTTAACTTCTTCAAGCTGAATTTTATCAATTTGTTTAGCACGTGATGTTGCTTGCTTTGCTTTTGAAGCGTTCGCAGAGAAGCGCGATACGAACTGTTGAAGTTCTGCAATTTGGCTTTTCTTCTTCGCATTTTCGCTTAGTAGACGCTCACGAGCTTGCGTAGCTGCAAACATGTACTCATCGTAGTTACCCGGGTAAATACGAAGCTCACCGTAATCGATGTCAGCCATGTGTGTACATACTGAGTTTAAGAAGTGACGGTCGTGCGAAATAATGATCATGGTGCAGTCGCGCTGGTTTAGCACGTCTTCTAGCCACTTGATTGTGTAGATGTCCAAGTTATTGGTAGGTTCATCAAGTAACATGATATCTGGATCAGAAAACAGCACCTGTGCAAGTAACACACGCAGTTTAAAACCCGGCGCAATTTCTGACATAGGGCCGTAGTGTTGCTCTGTGCCAATACCTACACCAATTAGTAACTCACCTGCTTTAGCTTCTGCTGAGTAACCATCCATTTCGGCAAATTCAGTTTCTAGATCTGCTACGCGCATACCGTCTTCTTCGCTCATCTCAGGTAAGCTGTAAATACGGTCACGTTCTTTTTTTACTTCCCACAGCTCTTTATGACCCATGATCACTGTGTCGATTACAGAAAACTCTTCGTAAGCAAACTGGTCTTGGTTTAGTTTAGCAATACGCTCGTTTGGATCTGTGCTGACATTACCTGAAGATGGCTCTAGTTCACCACTTAAGATTTTCATGAAGGTTGATTTACCACAGCCATTCGCACCGATTAAACCGTAACGGTTACCATCGCCAAATTTTGCTGAGATATTTTCGAATAAAGGTTTAGCACCAAATTGCATGGTGATATTAGCTGTACTAATGATAGCGGTACCCTCCAGCGGGTAAAAAGTAAAAACGAAACTGCGGGCAATTTTAAACTAAAGCCGCTTGGCACGCCATGAAAGTTTAATTAAATACACTTGCTAATTTTACAGGCTCATCACTATCGTCTACCTTTAATGAGCGCGCTCATTTATATATATGAGCACGCTCACTTTTAAAATAACCAAATAAAAACAGCAGGTTAAAAATGAGCAAACATGGCGATACTCACCAACGTATTTTAGAGGCGGCTTGGCGACTCTTTACTGAACAAGGGTTTAACGATACTTCAACGCGGCAAATTTCAGCAGCAAGTAACATAGCGGTTGGCACCTTGTTTAATCATTTTGCTGATAAAGTAGCTATTTTAGAAGCCTGCCTCGAAGATAAATTTAATGATGTGTTAGAGCGCGCAAAAGAAACCGATATTCACCGCCCTGCTCGCTTAAAGATTAATCATTACGCACAATATTTTTATCAGTTTTATTGTTTACATCACCGCTTTTATAAAGTGCTTTTTAGCCAGCGATTATTTTCGCAATCATTCCAGCAACAACACATGGAATTAATTCAATCATTGGTTTTTGCCGACCAACCGCAATTTAATAAAGTAAAAGCAGCTATATTACTCGACTGCTATTTTATGACCTTGTTGTATGGTTTAGGCGCCGAAAACCCAAACACTAAACTCATGCTCAGAACGCTAAGTCAGAAGGTGTCTATTTTTTAGGCTTAGCATTTTTTGATTAGTATCCTTGAAAAAGACCAGTTGAAATTTTGGATAATCAATTCTCAGAAAGTTCGTATTTTAATTGCTTTTCCGTTTAATACTCCTTCCTCGCTTTAATTATCTAATTACTTTAGTTATCTTTCGACTTTAGGGACATGCTACATGTAAGGATATATATGAAAAAAGCTCTTCTATACACATTCATCGCCAGTATCACCAGCATTCCAAGTGCACATGCAATCGAAATATATAAGGATGATCAAAATAGTGTAAAAATTGGTGGCTATATCAATGCTAGGGTTATTGCTACACAAGGCGAAACTGAAGTTGTTAATGGCGTTTCACGAATTAATTTTGATTTTACCCGTAAACTGCAAAATGATTGGGAAGCAATTACTCTACTAGAATGGGGGATCAACCCAGTAGGCAGTAATGACATTGTGTACAATAACCGCTTTGAAACTGTACAAGATGAATTTTTGTATAACCGCCTAGGTTATGTTGGCATAAAACACGATAAATATGGTCAGATTACCTTTGGTAAGCAATGGAGTACTTGGTATGACGTTGTTTACAACACTAACTACAGCTTAGTGTGGGATGGTAATGCAGCTGGAGTATACACCTATAACAAAGGTGATGGTGGTGTGAACGGTACTGGCCGGTCAGATAAAACAGTACAATATAGGAATAGTTTCGGTAACCTACACGTTGCTATTCAGGCGCAGTTGAAGACAGATGATTTTTATACCTGTGATATTGTTGATATTTCACGAAGTGCTTGCCAAGCACTTTGGAATGAAGGTACTGATAGTGCAGCACAAAGAGTAGAGTTTAACTCAACGTATGGCGCAGCCCTTACCTATTATTTAAATGACAATTTGAAACTTTCTGCCGGTGTAAACCGTGGTCAATTTGATATTATTTATGCAACA
This sequence comes from Pseudoalteromonas shioyasakiensis, assembly GCF_019134595.1. NCBI lineage: Bacteria > Pseudomonadati > Pseudomonadota > Gammaproteobacteria > Alteromonadales > Pseudoalteromonadaceae > Pseudoalteromonas > Pseudoalteromonas shioyasakiensis. The sequence continues at coordinate 1,934,729 of NZ_CP077770.1, forward strand.
GGACGCGATCAATCAGTCACAGATTTAATTTATGGTGCAAGTGTTACATTTGGAGAGTTTGATAATCTTGGTTGGTATGCATCAGCAAATATTAACAGAAATGAAAATCATGATACTGATAATTTAGGTCGATTAATAAATGAGGCAATTGGTTCTGAGTCGATATTAAGTTATCGTTTCGAGAATAATCTTCGAACATTTCTTGCTTATAACGTCTATGATGCAGGAGATAACTACGTTATCCAACCAAACTTCAACGCTGATCCAAATGATGTATTCAAACGTCAATTTGCTGTTTTAGGTTTTCATTATTTTATGGGCGACCAAAACCTTATATACATCGAAGCCCGTAAAGATTTAAGCGACTTTTCGAGTGCTGACGCAGAGCAAGAAGCACAAATGTCAGAGACTGAGGATGATGGCTTTGCTATAGGGTTTCATTACAGTTTGTAGTTAAGATAAACATTGAAGGCCCACTTTGGTGGGCTTTTCCTACACGTGCTATTTTATGACCCTTTTATATAATTTAGGCGTCACCCACCCAACCCCAAACTACTACATAGAAAATAGGACATAAGGTGACTATTTTTTAGACTTATTAACTCATTGATAATTCGACACAGTGAACCTAAAGTGAATAATTTTTCCTCAATGTAGGTTTGTTGCATGATAATTTTTCACTTTTGACCCTATTTTAGCTTTGATAATCTCCGTCTCTTAACCAAATTACACCTATTAGGGACAATATTTAATCAAGGTACTCTATGAAAAGAACACACACTGCCTTATTTGTTGCAGGTATGCTTACTATACCTACAGCCAATGCCATCGAGATCTATTCAGATCAAACCAATAGCGTTACTGTTGGTGGCTTTATCGATGCAAGAGTTATTAATACTCAAGGCGAAACTGAGGTAGTAAATGGTGCATCACGCATCAATTTTGATTTTAAGCGCCAATTAAAAAATGGCTGGCAAGCTTTTGCTTTACTTGAATGGGGTGTAAACCCTGTTGGTAGTAGTGATATCGTTTACAACAATCGCTTTGAAACAATTCAAGATGAGTTTTTATATAACCGTTTAGGCTATGTTGGCCTTAAACATGACGATTATGGCCAAGTGACAATAGGTAAACAATGGGGTGCATGGTACGACGTTGTTTATAACACCAACTACAGCTTAGTGTGGGATGGAAATGCTGCAGGTGTTTATACCTACAATAAAGATGATGGTGCTGTGAATGGCACAGGTCGCGGCGATAAAGTACTGCAGTATCGAAATACCTGGGGTGATTTTCATTTAGCGCTTCAAGCACAGCTAAAATCTGATGAATTTTATACCTGTGATATCGTTGATATTTCAAGAAGCTCTTGTGAAGTACTTTGGAACCAAGGCAACAACGCTGCACAAAAAGTAGAATTTAACTCGACTTATGGCGCCGCACTCACCTACTCGGTTAGCCCTAATTTAAAAGTCACTGCCGGTGTTAACCGCGGCCAGTTCGATATTGTGTATGCTGGTGGCAGAAATCAATCAGTAAACGATTTAATTTATGGTATGGGCATTACCTATGGTGATTTTTATAAAACAGGTTGGTATGCATCAGCAAATATAAATAAAAACGAAAACCACGATACAGACAACTTAGGCCGCTTAATAGAGGATGCTGTTGGTCTAGAGTCTATTTTAAGCTATCGCTTTGATAATGACATTCGTACCTTTGTTGCCTATAACGTATATGATGCAGGTAGTGACTATGTTATTCAGCCAAACTTTAATGCCGACCCAGAAGATGTGTTTAAACGCCAATTTGTAGTAATTGGTGCACATTATTTTATGGCAGAAGACACCATTTTATATATCGAAGCCCGTAAAGATTTTAGCGACTTTTCGAGTAATGACGCTGAGCAAGAAGCACAGATGTCACAAACCGAAGATGACGGTATTGCCATTGGTTTTAATTACACTTTGTAGTTACGATAAACACTAAGCCCACTATTGTGGGCTTTTTTATAATCTAATTGCACAATTTCAAGATTGTTCGCAATATCAATCAACGTCTGCTATTACTTAACAACCATAAAACTAAAATACGTCAATATTTGAGGTTGTTGTGTCTAACAAGAAAAAGTTAATTCTACTTTCATCAATTTCTAGCGTTTCGTTTATGCTCTTTCACTGGCTAACAAATGTCAGAGAATCGGATACGGTATTTGGTGTTAGTTCCGATTTATCGGGTGGTTTAGTAATGGGCTTTGCTATTGGTGTGATGCTAGTTACATTAAGCACATTTAAGTTAAACAAGCCTTAAGTGCTTGAATATATGCCTTTAGTGATACAAACTACAAACTTACTTTAATAACAGCACTTGCTTATTTCCAGCACCTTTAAAACAAAACTATGGTAATGGGTTAAGCAAGTTAAATTAAAGCTAAAAAACTTCAGCCCATCTAATTATTTAGCCATCTCCGTCTTACTATTTATTCAATACATTGTGTTACCATTCGAAGTCTCTTGTGGTATCTGTTGGATTGAATCCCAGTGCTCGACAATCTTGCCATTTTCATCAAACCGAAAGAAATCCATGGTGACATATTGATCATTTCCAGGCCATATTTGGTGAGTATGAAGCGCAACAAGGTCGTCTTCTGCTACGGCACGAACAAAATCAATTTTTTTATCTGGATATTCGTTATGCATTTTTTCAAAATAGGCAATAAATGGTGCTGTTCCATCGCCAACTAAAGGATTATGTTGTATGTATACATCGCCTACATACTTCTCAACCGCCAGAGATGGATTCCCTAGATAAGCTGTTTTGTAAAACTCAATAGCATTTCTCTTATTTAATTCTAAATCAATCGACATTTAGCACCTCTTCACAATTTTATAAAATATGCAGGTATTTAAGAAATGTATGACGAACTAATTAAACAGTGTACTAAATGAAAAAAGCTCGCTTTTCTTAAGAAGATATTTCTACCAGAGCTATTAACAAATAACTAGCCAGAAAAGTTAGCAATAGAAGGCACTAATTTCAGATAAACCGAGTGATGGTTAATACTTAACTTTTGAACATAACCTTTACGTGTTAGGTATATTGAGATAGATAGGAGAGCTGCAAAGTTAGATGTTAATCTTTAAGCGAATCTAAAATGTATTAAGTAACAGTAATCAATTTAGCGCTTTAAACACCTTCAAACTTTACTACACGCGAACGGCCATTCTCTTTAGCAAAATAAAGTGCTTTATCAGCATTATTTAAAAGCTCATCCAGTGAAATGCCGTCTTTACCATACACAGCAACACCTGCGCTAAACGACATGCCTATATTTAAATTATCAGGTGTCATTGGCTTTATGGTCTGAGTTGTTTGAAGTAGTTTTTCTGTATTGGCAAAACAAAACGTGTCTTTATTGTTTATTTGAATAAGGCAAAACTCTTCACCGCCAAGTCTTGCAAAATAACACGTATCATCAATGCTATCTTTTACATGCTTCGCAAATGTGACTAATACTTGGTCGCCAAAATCATGGCCAAATGAATCATTAAAACGCTTAAAGTGATCAAGATCGATAAGAGAAACAGTACAACTAAAATCTTTATGATTTGATTTTAATTGACTGAATTTTGCAAACAAGGCTCGCCTATTTGGCACATTTGTTAATTGGTCAGTATGAGCAAGTTCAAACATTTGCTTGCTGTAGTCTTCTAACAATGAGTTTGTTCTGTTAAACAAAAACTGGTTTCTCTTAAGTTCGGTTATATCCTCACCTTCAACAATGACGTTCTCACCGACTACATTGGCAGTAAATCTAAAAATATGACGATAAGAACCGTTATTAATTTCTACTTCAAGCTTATCAGTATCATTTTCTAATAATTTTGAAATAATTAATTGTACTAAGCCTCTGTTAGTTGGATTGTTCGATGCATTTAGATAATGCTGTGCAACAAGTTGAAATGAGTTGTTTTGAAATACTTCCTTGTGTTCATTAGCCGAAAAAACAACGACAGGTAACTGCAAATAATATAAAACAGAATAATCCGCGTTGTTTTGTTCTAATGACATACGATAAAGTCTCGTTTTGTTTCAAGCTTAGCTATGACTTGCTTCGCGTCGTCTTCTGATATTCCTTGTTCAGAAAATGTAAGCGACAAGATATTTATCATTTCTTGCCAATCTTTAAGATTAATACCTAAATTTTTATGGGCTTGTGCTAGCTGTTCATCACTGATGTAATCAGGTCCTCCCATTAAAGATGAGATAAAACTTGTTTGATGATGAATCAGCCTTTCCATATTGGTATTTTTAAAATGTGCATTAAGGGTTTCTGACTGCAAAATATTGTCATAAAACTTTTCTATGACGGTATAAATTCGAGAAAAACCACCGTACTTGATAAACAAAGAAGATTCCACACCGAGTCCTGTATTATCGATAAACATTTAACTAGCTAATAAGGCACCACAAAAGATGACAAGAAAGTCTGCAAGCTATTGATATTTAAATTATAGAAAGGAAAAGAGATTTTGCATTTTTTGAATAAGCAAATAATGGGATTATTCTCATTTGTTGCACGTGAATATTATTAGCCCCTCTTACAAACCATATCTGTTGATTTAAAAATCTTAAATTCAAAGATATTTGCCGAGATTGAAATAAACATGAAAACAGTATGATGTGTTCTTTTAGTAGTTGATGACTATCACAATGAATAATCACGCTCGATCTTTGCAATACGCGTTGTAAACGCGCTGTACCATTTGTCTCTGCCGAGCTGTTGGGCGTTTAAGTGCTCAACGTTTTTTTTCCAGGCTTTAATTGCATCTAAGCTTTGCCAATACGACACCGTAATACCCAAACCATCACGAACAGACTCCATACCTAAATACCCAGTTTGTTGCTCTGCAAGCTCCACCATTCTATTAGCCATTTCTTCATAACCGGCGGTATCATCAGATAAGGTATTCGTAAAAATCACGGCGTAATATGGCGGTTTTGGTGTATTCGCTATCATAATGATTACTTGCCTCTACTTGGTTCAAAACCATCATAGCACGGAATTTCTGAGTCAAACGTATCCCAGTTTGCTTTAGAGCTTACAAAGTTATGGCTGATTGGGCGCTCGTTTATATCGCTATCTAATATACCTAAGCGAATACGTAAACGGCTTGGGTCATCTTTATTCTCGCTATAAACAGGCGAGCCACAACAGCTACAAAAATAACGAATTCTACCGGGTTTAAATTCAAAGGCACTTAGATGCTGCTTGCCTTCTGTAAGGTTAAATCCATCTCGTTGAATAAAGCCATTGGTTGCGTAGGCTGTGCCTGAGTTTTTACGACATAAAGAACAATGACAATGAATAATTGAGTCTATGCCACCAGCAACAGTTACTTTTACTTTGCCGCATAAACAACTTCCTTGATACATAGTCCCTCTCAGGTTTAAAAATTAATAACCGCGATGCTTCCAAAATTCAGTGGCAGTGCCTTCGGCTTCCATTAATAAGTTAAAGGATTTATCGGCAATTATATGGCCATTTAACTCAATAGTCATGCGCCATATACCTACTTTATTGTCAACAGGTGCCCATATCGTATCACCTAAATAAAACTGCCAATCGTTTGTTTTAACGTACTGCTCACCCTCAAATGGTGGCATGATCTCGTCATCTTCATCGGGGATATCTGGGTGGTAAACGCAAAATTTAATTTTTTGTCCTTTGGCCTTTTTAATATTAACAATAAAGCCAAATTCAATATCTAACTGTGCAGGAACGTCTGTTGTAAATTCGGTGATTTGAGGCAGGTCTTTCTCTTTTGCATCCCAATGACTGTAAATACCGTAACTTTCAATACTGGTAATTGGTTTGGCTTTTGCCATAGCTGCAAGCGCTCCTTTTTAAAAATGAGGCGCTATTTTATAGTAGCAACTCTAGCAGAACAAGATTGTACTATTATAGTAATTAGCTAACGTACTTTACCCAGTGAGTGTCATGTTGTTGAAAGCCACATTTAGTTAAAAGCTTAACACTTGCGCTGTTATTTGGGTTAACTAGGGCTAACACACTGTTTAGCGGGGCAGGTACAAAGGTAGCCAATTTTTCAAATAGCATATCTAGTACCTTTTGCATTATTCCTTTGCCAAAGTATTGTGACGATAACTCAAACCCCAACATGCCCTGCCCGTCAATTATGTTAAATATGCCCACGCTACCAATAACTTGCCCATTACTTCGTAAAACAATAACTAAACGAATGCCTTGTTGATTATAAAAACGTTCTATGTCGCCTTGAATAAAGTCATACACGTCACCTTTCGTTATATCAGTGCCGTAATCGTTAAACGTTTGTACTTGCGGATCTTTTAAAATATCCCATATCGCTTGGCAATCTCTATGACGAATGGGGCGTAAGTCAAAGGCTAAGTCATCGTGGCTTGACACGTTAATTTCTTCTTTTTGCTTTATGAGCTGGCATTATTGTCTTACTATAAACGCAATTTCAAGCAATTAGATTAAGTTCGATGAGTGAAGAATTTAAAGTAATTCAACCTACCACCACAGTATACTGTAAAGAGCGCGGTGAAGGCTGGACCTTAACAGGGATCACCAGTATTGATGAACACACATCTGTGATGTTCGATGGCGTAAGGTATACCTTACCGGCCCGTGAAATTGTTGAGGTATTATTGCCACAACAACTCGAGCGAGAGAAAAACCAACAATAAAAAAAGCCAGCATCAGCTGGCTTTTTCGTGTTTAAGATTAACGTAATGCGTTAATACGCTCATCAAGTGGTGGGTGCGATGAGAATAACTCGGCAACACCTTTACCGCTTGCAATACCAAATGCCATCATTGAACCTTCTAGTTGTGATGGGTGGTTTTGTTTTAAACGCTCAAGAGCGCTACGCATTTTATCTGCACCTACTAGTTTAGCTGCACCGGCATCCGCAGAGAATTCGCGTTTACGGCTATAGTAAGCAACAATCACACTTGCTAGAACACCAAATAACATTTGGAAAATCATATCGAATAAGAAGTAAGTCCAGCTACTACCGCCCTCTTCTTCATCACTATTAAGGAAGTTATCAACAATACCTGCCAATACTTTCGCCATAAAGATAACAAAGGTATTCACTACACCTTGAATAAGAGTAAGCGTTACCATGTCACCATTTGCAATGTGAGATACCTCATGAGCCAATACCGCCTCAGCTTGATCTTGGTTCATGTTGTGTAATAAACCTGTGCTCACAGCCACCAGCGAGTTGTTCTTACTTGGGCCGGTCGCAAATGCATTCATTTCAGGGCTATCGTAAATAGCCACTTCTGGCATCGCGATACCTGCTTTTTTCGCTTGCGCTGCTACCGTCGAAACTAACCATTGTTCTGTTTCAGAACGAGGTTGTTCAATAACATGTGCACCGGTTGATTTTTTTGCCATCCATTTCGACATAAATAACGAAATAAACGAGCCACCAAAACCAAATACAGTTGAGATAACTAAAATGCCGCCTAAACTGCGATGGCTAATACCCAGTACGCTCATCACAATAGACAACACAATACCTAACACTAGCATTACCGCTAAGTTAGTCAGTAGAAACAAAAATACACGCTTCATAAAAACCTCAGAATAAACATACCAATTGTATTAACTAACGACATGGTTAAAAATCGTTAGTTAATAAAATTATCTGGGTGTTCTACCAACTCAGTTTAGGGCTTATGCAATTGGTTGCAAGGAACTAATTGCAACCAATTGTGACAGAGTATGTCAAAAGTAACAACTCAATTATTATGGGTTGATAGATAAAATTTCAAGTAAGGTTTTGTAAATTTTTAATTTAGGAGTGCCGTCTGTATACGGACTAATCGCTAAAAGCGGGAAAGGTAGTGCTGATTTTAAAGTTTCTAAATTGGCGTCTTGTTCATGCATGTTTGGGTCTACATGATTTGCTATCCAACCCACACAATTTACACCTAGCGCTTTAAAGTGAGCAGCTGTCAATAGTGCGTGATTAAGGCAACCAAGCTTCATGCCTACTACTAGAACAACATTGAGGTTTTGTGACTTAACCCAATCGCTGAGTAAATCGGTTTCGTTGATAGGTAAACACCAACCGCCTGCACCTTCTGTAAGAATATAATCGGTATTAAGTGCTTTTACATTTGCATAAGCAACATCAAGTTTATCAAATGTCAGTCTGTCACCTACTTGGGCAGCTGCAATATGTGGTGCAATGGGTGGCTCATAGGTAAAGGGGTTAACTATGTTATATTTAACCCCAATTGATGAGCTTTCCATTAAGGTTAACGCATCATCATTGACTAGCTGCCCAAATGCTTCTTCTGCACCTGCTGCAATAGGTTTAAAACCCACCGCACGCTGTTTATGTTGCGCTAGTAAGTTTAATAATAAACTTGTGACATGGGTTTTTCCGGCATCGGTGTCTGTACCCGTGATAAAAAATTCTTTCATTTTTGAGTTAATTCTATTTTTCTAGTTCTAAAAGGACAACTTGATAGCTCACTCTAGCATGCCCATCAACCAGAGGGTATGCCTTACAAACACTATTAAGTGCCTGCCTCGTTAATAACCCTTGGCGTTTTTGCTTAGTTTGCAGTGATGTAGCGCCAATCGCTTTTATTGAGCGCAGCGCATCTAAAGGAGAGTTATAGGCATCTATATAACATCTATCAGCTGCAAAATTGAGTTTAAACCCCGCCAATTTTGCATATTCAATAATGTGACTAGCACAATAAAACTGATTAATATGGTTTTGCTCGTCTAAACAAGCGAATGCCTGTTTGATCTCTTTAAGGGATCCATCTACTACACAGCTTAAATAAACCTTACCGCCCTCTTTTATGGAATAAAAAAGACTTTTAAGTAGCGCTTTTAAATCAGCAGACCATTGCATTGCAAAATTACTAAACACACAATCTAGCGAATTTTGCTGTAAAGGTAGGTTATCCATATCAGCACACACTTTTAAACAACGCGAGCTTTGCTCAGTGCTAAGCATGGAATGACTTAAGTCCATTGCCAATACAGTATCAAAATGTGTTTTAAGCATTGCTGTGTTAACTAAAGGCCCAGCACCTAAGTCAAGGCAAGTACCCTGCTGATGTTTACTTGCCATCATTTTGAATAAGTGCGCAGCCGCTTGTTTTTGTACATTAGCATGGCTCGCGTAATTTGCAGCCGCTTTAGAAAACTTAGTTTGTGTTGTTAGCTTATTACTGTGTTGAAAGCTTAAAGGCGCTTGCAGTTGAACACTCATAAACACTCCACTAGCGAATTAACCAGCATTTTTATATCGTCAGGGTGATGCGCGCTGCTTATGGTTACTCTAAGTCGTGCCGTATTAAAAGGCACCGTTGGCGGTCTAATAGCGGTTAACCACACGCCTTTATCTTTAAGCTTATTAGCAACGGCTAGCGTGTGTTCTGCATCACCCAATACCAAAGGCTGTATAGCCGTTGTTGATTCCATTAATGCTAAGTTATGCTCTTTGGCAAGCTCTCTAAAGTAGGCAATATTCTCTGTCAGCTGAGAGCGTTTTTGGTCAGCCTTTAGTAACAACTTTTCGAGTCGCTCAAGAGTACAACTTGCCATCAGTGGTGACATCGCCGTTGAATATATGTATTCACGATTAAACTGCAGCATGTAATCAATCATTTGCTTTGATGCAAGCAGGCAAGCACCACTACTTGCCAGTGCCTTGCCAAAGGTGATGATCAGTAAATCAGGCTTGATTGCCTCACAACTGCCTAAGCCTTGCTCACCTAATACGCCAAAGCCATGGGCATCGTCAATCATCAGCCACGCGTTGTATTGCTTAGCGAGTTTACAGAGCGCTTCAATGGGAGCTTGATCGCCATCCATCGAAAACACCCCTTCGCTTACTATGAGCTTATGCTTTGCTTTTGACTTTTGTAACCGAGATTCTAAATGCCTAAGGTCGTTATGATTAAACCGGACCATGGCAGCTGCAGAATGAAGACCACCATCAATTAGGCTGGCATGATTAAGCTTATCTTGAAAAATTGCCGATGATTGCGCCACGCTTTTATCTTGAAACAATGCTTTTAATACGCTGCTATTAGCACTAAATCCGCTGTTAAATAACATGGCACTTTCATAGCCTAATAACTCGCATAAACGCTGCTCAAGCTGTTGTTGTGGTTTATTATAACCATTCACTAATGCTGAACTGTGGCTACCTAGATGCTGCGCTTGTATTTCAATAAAATCATCAGCAAAGCCAAGGTAGTCATTACTGGCAAAATTTAAATACTGTTTACCTGCAACCTGAATAAAGCGCCCACTTGATTGCTCAACAAGTTGGCGCTTTCTCAGTAATGCATCTGCTTGTCGGTTAACAAGATGCTCGGCAATAAAATCAAAAGCCATTTAAATATTACGCTTCGTAAAATAGTTCTGATGTTGCTTTATCAGCAACTTTTGATGAAAGTGATGCTGCAACCGCTTCATCAGAATAATCTTCACGGGTTTCTGGGTTCATGCCTAATTTTTTAATCAGCATCATGTCAGCGTCTGCTTCAGGGTTTTCTGTAGTAAGTAGTTTATCACCGTAGAAAATTGAATTAGCACCAGCAAAGAAACACATAGATTGCATTTGCTCATTCATCGCTGTACGACCAGCTGATAAACGAACATAGCTTTTCGGCATCATTATACGTGCAACAGCTATGGTACGAATAAACTCAAAGTGGTCTAAGTCTTCGACATCTTCAAGTGGCGTGCCTTTCACTTTAACCAACATATTAATTGGTACACTTTCTGGCTGTTGCGGTAAATTTGCTAATTGCATTAATAAACCAAAACGGTCAGCAGCTTGCTCGCCCATACCCACAATACCGCCAGAGCACACTTTCATGCCGGCATCGCGCACATTATCAATGGTGTTTAAACGGTCTTGGTAAGTACGTGTTGTAATGATCTGTTGGTAATACTCAGGTGAGGTATCTAGGTTATGGTTGTAATAATCAAGGCCCGCGTCTTTTAATGCATGGGCTTTTTCGTTATCTAGCATGCCAAGCGTCATGCAGGTTTCAAGGCCTAGCTCTTTAACCTCTTTTACCATTTTTGAAATATATGGCATGTCACGTTCTTTCGGATCAGACCACGCAGCGCCCATACAAAAACGGGTTGCGCCTTTTTCTTTGGCAACACGCGCTTGCTCAACCACTTTTTCTACTTCCATAAGGCGTTCACGGTCTAAGTCTGTTTTATAATGACCGGACTGAGGACAATATTTGCAATCTTCTGGGCAAGCACCGGTTTTAATCGATAACAAAGTAGAAATTTGTACTTCATTTGGATTGAAGTTTTCACGATGCACACTGGCCGCTTTAAATAACAGATCATTGAACGGCATTTCGAATAATGCTTTTACTTCTTGGTGAGTCCAATCGTGACGGACAACTGCGTGCTCCATAATAGTCTCTTTTTTTAAATTTTTGGGACGGTTTGATTGGCTTAGTCTACGACTTGACGTAACATTGTCAACGAATCGAAGTAATATAAAGTTTACATATGATTAATAAACAACCGATAGATTTAGATTTTGATCGTGAGCATATTTGGCACCCTTATACTTCTATGACTCAGCCCCTTCCCGTTTACCCAGTCAGTCATGCCAATGCAAATCGTATTTTCTTAGAAACAGGTGAAAGCCTAATAGATGGTATGGCCTCTTGGTGGAGTGCAATTCATGGTTACTGCCACCCTGTTTTAAATGAGGCAATCACTACACAGGTTAACAAAATGAGTCATGTCATGTTTGGTGGCTTAACTCATGAGCCCGCTGTTGAACTGAGTAAAAAGCTAGTCAGTATGACACCTGAGTCACTCGATAAGGTGTTCTTAGCCGACAGTGGCTCTGTGAGTGTTGAAGTTGCTATAAAAATGGCGTTGCAATACTGGTTAAGCCAAGGTTATACCAGCAAACAAAAGTTAATGACGCCTCTTAAGGGCTACCATGGCGATACCTTTGCAGCCATGAGCGTTTGCGATCCGGTTAATTCAATGCACAGCATGTACTCAGGGTTTTTACCTGAACATGTTTTTGTACCTGCGCCAAGTGCTAAATTTAATGGCGAGTTTAGCCCTGCTGAAGCTGATACGCTTGAAAGCTACTTTGCTGCTCACCACCAAGATGTTGCGGCATTTATCATTGAACCCATTGTACAAAATGCTGGGGGAATGAATTTTTACCACCCTGATTACTTAAAACACCTGCGCATTCTTTGTGATAAGTATGATGTTTTACTTATTTGTGACGAAATCGCTACAGGCTTTGGTCGCACCGGTACCTTGTTTGCTGTTGAGCACGCCAACATAGAGCCGGATATTTTATGTATTGGCAAGGCTCTAACGGGCGGCATGATGACGCTCTCAGCGACATTAACCACCAGCAAAGTCGCTGTTGGTATTAGTGAAGGTGAAGCCGGCGTATTAATGCATGGACCAACATTTATGGGTAACCCACTTGCCTGTGCCACAGCCTGCGCGAGTATTGATTTACTGTTAGAGCAACCGTGGCAAGAACAAATTGAACATATAAATGATGTACTAACAACCCAGCTTGCAAAGTGTAAGCAACTTGATGCAGTCGTTGATGTGCGGACATTGGGGGCTATTGGAGTTGTTGAGCTTAATAGAAGTGTAGATGTAGCAAAGATTCAACGCTTTTTTATAGAGCAAGGTGTGTGGATACGCCCGTTTGGTAAGTTAATTTATTTGATGCCGCCTTACATAAGCGACGAACAAAGCTTAACTAAGTTATGCAATGCTATTTATGCAGCCATTGAACAACAGGCGTATTGAAAAGGAAGCTGATGCTTCCTTTTCCTTTAAACTTTACCATTCAAACATATAAGCCATTTTACTGATCATTCGAAGCGGTACTTTATGTTCACAGCGCTTGGCGTAAAGATGCTGTAATGATTTATCTTTAATTTCACCAACGATCACTTCTTTTACTTGATAACCCAATGCAGTAGCCGCTTGAGCGTAGGCAATAAATTCCCACTTTTTAATATTAGTGTTATCTACAATTACTAACGGGATTTCTTCTGCTAAGGCATTAATAAAGCGTGCAAGGTTTAGATTGTGATACTCAGATAACTTGTACTTATCAAATTGATACACACCTTCGCTATTGTAAAAATAATCATCTGTTGCGCACACGACATAATCACTTTCATTACCAGCTACCAACTCATCAGCAAGGCTATGTGCGTAATATGATTTACCTGAGCCTGGTAAGCCGCGAAGAATAAAAACTTGTTTCATAGCACCTGTTATACAATTTAATTAAAGACTAAAGGACAGTTATCCTGTTGAGAATTGTTAATAATGCCACAAAATAACCAATTAGCGCAGCCAGAATTTAAATAAACGCAAATTTTACGCAAAATATTGCTGCTATTTTACTCAATTGAAGAAAAACTACTAAAGAGTACGCCTCAATAGTTTTTTTATTTGATTTACGAGGGTAAGATAGTCGATTCAAGTGCAATGCACAGCATTATTATATTAGGCAACTTATATCATTGGAGTGAAGATGAGCCATTTAGCGATTTCAGAGCTATTAAAAGGCAAGGTTGCGGTAGACAGCCAAGTAACAGTAAAAGGCTGGATCCGTACACGCCGCGATTCAAAAGCAGGAATTTCATTTTTAGCCGTTCATGACGGTTCGTGTTTTGATCCTATTCAAGCGGTAGTACCTAATTCACTCAATAATTATGATGAAGTAACACGTTTAACTGCCGGTTGTTCTGTATCTGTAACAGGTGTTCTTGTGCCTTCTGCGGGTCAAGGCCAGTCTTTCGAAATTCAAGCTAACTCTGTAGAAGTATTAGGTTGGGTTGAGAATCCAGACACCTACCCTATGTCTGCTAAACGTCACAGCATTGAATATTTACGTGAACACGCACACCTTCGCCCTCGTACTAACATCATGGGCGCGGTAACCCGTGTACGTAACTGTTTAGCACAAGCGATTCACCGTTTTTATCACGAGCAAGGATACTACTGGATCAGCACACCTATCATCACTGCAAGTGACTGTGAAGGTGCCGGTGAAATGTTCCGTGTATCTACTTTAGATATGCAAAACTTACCACGCACAGATAAAGGCGACATCGATTACAGTGAAGATTTCTTCGGTAAAGAAGCATTCTTAACAGTATCTGGTCAATTAAATGGTGAGACATATGCCTCAGCAATGTCAAAAATCTATACTTTTGGCCCTACTTTCCGTGCTGAAAACTCAAACACATCTCGTCACTTAGCTGAGTTTTGGATGGTTGAACCTGAAGTTGCATTCGCAGATTTAGAAGATATCGCAAAACTTGCTGAAGACATGCTGAAATATGTTTTCAATGCAGTATTAACAGAGCGTCGCGATGATATGGAATTCTTTGCACAACGTGTTGAGAAAACAGCTATCTCACGCTTAGAAGAGTTCGTAACTAAAGATTTCGCACAAGTTGATTACACAGATGCTATCGAAATCTTAAAAGCGTGTGGTAAGAAATTCGAATACCCTGTTGAATGGGGTGTAGATTTACAGTCTGAGCACGAACGTTACCTTGCTGAAGAGCACTTTAATGCGCCAGTTGTTATTAAAAACTACCCGCGTGATATTAAAGCCTTCTATATGCGTCAAAACGAAGACGGCAAAACAGTCGCTGCAATGGACGTAGTTGCACCAGGTATTGGTGAAATCATCGGTGGCTCTCAACGTGAAGAGCGTCTAGATGTACTAGATAAGCGTCTAGAAGAAATGGGCTTAAACAAAGAAGATTACAGCTGGTACCGCGACCTTCGTAAATACGGCACTGTACCGCACTCAGGTTTTGGTCTAGGTTTTGAGCGTTTAGTTGCATATGTAACAGGTATGGGTAACGTACGTGACGTTATCGCCTTCCCACGTACAAAAGGCAGCGCGACTTACTAATAAGTAACGCAACATAATTCAAAAGCCGCTTTCGAGCGGCTTTTTTGTGTGTAAATCATTAAATATTTTAAAATATTACAGTATAAAGAATTAGCAAAGTCAGACATATTGCCTATATTGATAGGAAGCTAACTATTGAGGAGTTTGTGTCTACTATGCTATTTCGCTCTATGAAAGCTCTTTTGCTATCTACAACACTTATCTCTGCACATAGTGCGTATGCAATTGAAGAAAATATTAATTCGAAGCCTATTTTTATTGCCGGCTCAACCACAGTGACAGAATTATTAGTCGATATAAAAGACGACTTAAGCCAAGAATTTGGCAATAGTATACAAATCAGGCCAATGGGCAGCGATAAAGGCATTAAAGCGATTGCCGAAAATGTTATAGATATCGGCACTAGCTCACGATATTTAACAAAAGAAGAACAACAACGTTGGCCCTTTTTGCGGCAAATAATCATAGCCCAAGATGCAATCGCATTTTTTGTAAACAAAAACTTAAACATCACTGAGCTTACAACTAAAAAGCTAAGCGATATTTACCAAGGTAAGCTAAAGGCATGGTCTGAGGTTTCGCCTTATACTCCAGAGCTAAGCGCAAAAAATGATGAGATCCTGCTTTTTAGCAAAGGCACTAGTCACGGTAGTTTTGATGTCTTTTTAGAGTATTTAAATTTAGATTATATCCAAGAACCTGGCAGTAACTTCATACGTTTAAAAATGGCAGGTAATAGAGGTTTATTTTCTAAACAAAAAGTAGAGCTTTACGATCAGTTCAATCAAGCGCTTGGGATAGTGCAACGTATTCCAAATGCCATTGCCTATGATTCATATGGCGCTATTAGTAAATTAGAAAATGACAGACGTATTAACAAAGTAACTTTACTTGAGATAGATGGTGTAAGCCCTTCAGTTGAATCAATTCAAAGTGGCAACTATGCCTTTGTTAGGCCGCTGGTGCTTATCATTAATACTCAATCACCTCGTTCAAAAAAGATTGGCGACAAGCTCGCTGTGATTGTTAAATCAAACAAGATTCAACAGAAAATGCTTGAGTTTGGTTACCTTCCGGTAAAATAGTTAAACGAAAAAAAGCTGCGCACCTAAAAAGATGAACAGCTTTTAACAACCAGAATCGTTATGAATTACAGAGCGCTTTCAAGCTCTGGTAACACATCAAATAAATCAGCAACTAAACCATAGTCAGCGACTTGGAAAATTGGTGCATCAGGGTCTTTATTGATTGCAACAATCACTTTTGAGTCTTTCATACCCGCTAAGTGTTGAATCGCACCACTGATACCCACAGCAATATATAAATCTGGGGCAACAATTTTACCTGTTTGGCCTACTTGCATATCGTTTGGTACAAAGCCCGCATCAACAGCAGCACGTGAAGCACCAATGGCTGCGCCTAGTTTATCGGCAATACCATTTAATAACGCAAAGTTTTCACCATTTTGCATACCACGACCACCTGAAATAACCACAGGTGCGGCAGTAAGCTCTGGACGCTCAGATTCAGTTTGTTCTTCTGATACAAACTCACTCAGACCAACAGAACCTTTACCAGCAACACTAGTTACAGCTACTGGCGCTTGCTCTTGTGCAATATCAAAGCTACTTGCACGAACAGTAATAACCTTTTTGCTATCTAGCGATTTAACTGTCGCAATTGCGTTACCCGCATAAATAGGACGCTTGAAGGTATCTGCATCAATAACGTCGATGATTTCAGAGATTTGCGCAACATCTAAAAGTGCTGCAACACGTGGCATAAAGTTTTTACCCGTTGTTGTTGCGCTTGCGACAATGTGTGAATAGTTATCAGCTAAAGATAAAACCAGGTCAGCTAGGTTTTCTGCAAGTTGATGAGCATAAGCTGCATCATCGGCAATCAGTACATTGCTAACACCTGCAATTGACGCTGCTTGCTCGCTCATTGCAGATAAGTTGTCGCCTGCAAGAAGTAAATCTACATCAAAGCCAAGTTTAACAGCAGCAGTAATCGTTTTATTGGTTTCAGGCTTTAGAACACCTTTATCGTGTTCGGCTATCACTAATGTTTTCATTTAGATCACCTTCGCTTCAGTTTTTAACTTTTCTACCAATGTCGCAACATCTTCTACGACAATACCGCCACTGCGTTTTTCTGGCTCATTTACTTCTACCAGTTGCACGCGAGGCGCAAGGTCTACACCTAGGCTATCAGCAGCAATTACATCTAGAGGTTTACGCTTTGCCTTCATAATGTTTGGTAATGAAGCGTAGCGCGGTTCATTTAAACGTAAGTCTGTGGTTACGATAGCAGGTAGTTTAAGAGTAACTGTTTGTAAGCCACCGTCTACTTCACGCGTTACATTAACGGTGCCCGCTTGAACATCGACTTTAGATGCAAAGGTGCCTTGGCCACGACCCGTTAAAGCTGCAAGCATTTGACCGGTTTGATTGTTGTCAGAGTCAATCGATTGCTTACCTAAAATAACCAGCTCAGGTGATTCTTGCTCTACAATCTTGCTTAGTAATTTAGCAACATGTAAAGACTCAAGCTTTTCTTCTGTTTCAATATGAATGGCTTTATCGGCACCGAGTGCTAAGGCCGTACGTAATTGCTCTTGAGATGATTTATTACCAATAGTCACAGCAACAACCTCAGTGGCCGTCCCTGCTTCTTTTAAACGAATAGCTTCTTCAATTGCAATTTCACAAAACGGGTTCATCGCCATTTTTACATTAGCTAGATCAACATCCGTTTTATCAGCTTTAACGCGTGCTTTGACGTTGTAGTCAATTACTCTTTTAATTGGAACGAGGACTTTCATCGTGACTCCATCAATTGTGTGTTCTCATAGTTGACCTAAACGTCAACTTATTTATTTTATGAATTCAGACTACTTCCTGTTGACGTAAACGTCAACCTAAAATAACCTTAAAGTATTCACAGCCTGTAACGTTTCATTTGCAAGTATGAAATAAGGTTCTTTACAGCAGGTCCGTCACCGAGAAGAGGTTTATATGGTCGAACGCGAAACCATGGAATTTGATGTAGTCATCGTAGGCGCAGGCCCAGCAGGTTTATCAACTGCGATTAGATTGGCTCAACAAGCACAAGAAAAACAACAAGAATTAATGATCTGTGTGGTAGAAAAAGGCTCTGAGGTGGGCGCACACATTTTATCGGGTGCGGTTTTTGAAACCAAAGCGCTGGACGAATTATTACCCGATTGGCAGTCATTAGGCGCTCCAGTTACCACAAAAGTAACGCAAGATGATATTTACTGGTTTAATAACAATGAAAAAGCCACCAGCATCCCCCACTTTGCTAGCCCTAAAACATTCCATAACGAAGGCAATTACATTGTCTCTATGGGTAATGTATGTCGCTTTTTAGCAGAGCAAGCTGAAAACTTAGGGGTAGAAATATTCCCTGGCTTTAGTGCGCACTCTTTAATTATTGAAGACGAAACAGTGAAAGGCATTATCACTGGTGATATGGGTCTTGATAAAGACGGCAACGAAAAAGACGGTTACATGCCGGGTATGGAGCTTAGAGCTAAATACACAGTATTTGCTGAAGGTTGCCGCGGTCATTTAGGTAAAGAGCTAATTAAACACTTTGCCCTTGATAAAGATGCGTCACCACAGCATTACGGTTTAGGTTTCAAAGAAATTTGGCAAATCGACCCAAGTAAACACAAAGAAGGCACAGTAGTACATGGTACAGGCTGGCCCTTAACGGGTGATACCAGTGGTGGTGCGTTTATGTATCATAGCGATAACAACCAAGTTGTAGTTGGCTTAATTGTTGACCTTAACTACTCAAACCCACATTTGAGCCCGTTCGATGAATTTCAGCGCATGAAGCATCACCCTGTCTTTAAAGATGTTTTAGAAGGCGGTGAACGTATAGCCTATGGTGCAAGAGCCATTGCCAAAGGTGGCCTGCGCTCATTACCGAAAATGCACTTCCCGGGTGGTTTACTTGTGGGTTGTGATGCCGGCACATTGAACTTTGCTAAGATCAAAGGTAATCATACAGCGATGAAATCAGGCATAGTTGCCGCTGATGTGATCGTAGCAGCTCTTAGCGACGGTAAAGAAAATGCCGATTTAGTAGAATATAAATCAGCCTTTGAACAGAGCTGGGCGTATAAAGAGCTCTATCAATCGCGTAACTTTGGCCCTGTTATGCACAAACTCGGTAAGTTCTTAGGGGGTGCTTATAACACTCTCGATCAAAATCTATTTGGTGGCAGCTTACCGTTTAATTTTGAAGACAACATGCCAGATCATGCAACGTTGGTTGCAGCTGATCAGGCTGAAAAAATCGACTACCCGAAAGCAGACGGCAAGCTTAGCTTCGATAAACTTTCATCGGTGTTTTTATCAAATACCAATCATGAAGAATCGCAGCCATGCCATTTAAAGCTAAAAGATAACTCGATTCCAATTAAGGTTAATTTACCGCAATTTGATGAGCCAGCACAACGCTACTGCCCTGCAGGTGTTTACGAAGTACAAGAGGTTGAAGGTCAGAAAGAGTTTGTGATCAACTCACAAAACTGTGTGCACTGTAAAACCTGCGACATAAAAGACCCAAGTCAAAACATTACTTGGGTAACACCTGAGGGAGCTGGCGGGCCAAACTACCCTAATATGTAACGCACGTTACTCATTTAATTAAAATTTATCCTAAATTGCAGGGGCTTCGGCCCCTTTTTTAGGCTATGCTGAAAATGTCGTGTTTTATAAAAGTGAGTAAAGTATGCCGTCTTCAAGTGTAACCTTTCGTTTTTTAGCTGAACCTACTGATGTCAATTTTGGCGGTAAGGTTCATGGTGGTGTGGTAATGAAGTGGATTGACCAAGCTGGTTACGCCTGTGCTGCAGGTTGGAGCGGTCATTACTGCGTAACTGTCTCTGTTGCGGGTGTAAAGTTTCAACGCCCTATTTTGGTTGGCCAAATAGTCGAAGTTAAAGCTAGTATTGCCCACACAGGTAAAACCAGCATGCAAATCTTTATTCAAGTACGCTGCGGCGACCCTAAAACACAGAATCTAGTTGAAACCAATCATTGTGTTATAAGTTTTATTGCTATGGATGAAGCAGGCTACCCAATCGAAGTACCTTCATATACTGCAGTGACAGACGAAGAAAAGAAAATTGAAAACTATGCGATTAAAATGAAAGAGATCGCGATAGAAACTGAAACCCTATTACAAAAAGCATAAAACTAAACCTATTAACTGCACTTAGTAACTTCTACAGAGCACCCTGAAATTGTTACGACAGCCAAACTGAATGCCTGATTACAGTTTCAACAAACTGCGCAAAAAACCACTAATTAAAGCCTAAAAACAATACTTTAGGCTTTATTTTCAGCTTGGCATTGCCGTTGCAATACTCCTTGTGAATGACGCGAAACATTCGTTTATTTATTTTATAAAGGAGCTATTAAATGATTAAAGCAATTTCACTTTCTGCACTTTCTTTAGCACTACTAGGTTTTAATAATGCTGCACATGCAGATATTACCGAAATGGATTCTCCGCGTATTTATACCGGTATCGGCTACGGCCAATATTCTTTTGAGTTTGAAGACAGTGAAAATGACACTGACTTTGATGACGATTCACAAATGCTGAAAGGCTATATTGGTACTCAGTTTAACAAGTACTTAAGCCTTGAACTTGCCTATCAAAATTTTGATGAAGTAAGCGATATCGATTCTAAAGCTGAAATTGACGGTGTTTCACTAGCAGCACGCTTAGCAGCCCCAATTACAGATAGTTTTTCTGTTTATGCCAAAGGTGGTTGGCTTGAGTGGGATGCTGAAATTGAACAAGACCTAGGCGAGCTTGGCAGCATCAGTGCTGACTCAGACGGTGGTGATGTATTTTATGGTGCAGGTGTAGAATATGCTTTCACAACAAACATGCAAGTACGTTTAGAGTATGAGCGCTATAAATTAGAAGACGATATTGACCCAGATATGGATGTAGCGTCTGTATCATTCCAATACATGTTTTAATTTAGACTGTACAGTCTAAATATTTAAAAGGCAGTCTCGACTGCCTTTTTTTGTGTTTGCATGTAAAATGTCGGCAGATTTTCTTAACGACAATGCACAATGAGCGAATACCAATTAACTGCCGTCGGCCATATTCAATCTCCTTATAAACAAAAGTTTGCCATACCTCGCCAACCTCGTTTAGTTCCTGAAGCTAAAGCAAAGCTGGTATTCTGCAGCGATTTTAATCGTGAAGAGTTTGTACGCGGCCTCGATGAATTTAGCCATATTTGGTTACTATTCAGATTTCATGAAACCGCAGATAAAGGCTATTCAGCAATGGTGAGACCCCCTCGCCTCGGCGGTAACGAACGAAAAGGTGTATTTGCAACACGAGCAACCTTTCGACCAAACGCTATAGGCATGAGTGCTGTAAAATTAGAGGGTATCGAATATAAAAATGGTCAGTTAAGCTTATTGCTTTCAGGTATCGATTTACTCGATGGCACACCTATTTTAGACATTAAACCTTATTTGCCCTACTCAGACGCAATGACCGATGCCACCGCAGGCTTTGCCGATACCCGACCAGAAACCGATATGAGTGTTGAGTTTAGTGAAGAAGCCCTGGCGTTTATCGAAAAACAGACCGAACAACCTGAATTAAAAGCGTTTATAAGCAATGTATTAAAGCAAGATCCTCGCCCTGCCTATAAAAAGCAACGTGACTCAGAACAAAGCTACGGCATGACCTTATATGATTTTAATATTAGGTGGCATGTTCAGGACAATCATAATACAGTGACCAGCATTGAAAAATGCTAGTTTTTAGCATATAGCGCTTTAGTGTCAGTGCTTCCACTGGTAAACTTAGCGCCTTGTTATTACTCAAACGTCTTGAGTAAACGATAATAATTTTAACACTACTTGGAATAGAGATGCGTACCAGTCAATATATACTCGCAACACTTAAAGAAACTCCGTCTGATGCAGAAATTGTTTCTCATCAATTAATGCTACGAGCAGGCATGATCCGCCGCGTTGCGTCGGGTTTGTATACATGGTTGCCCTCTGGTCTACGCGTACTTAAAAAAGTAGAAAACATCGTACGTGAAGAAATGGATAAAGCAGGCGCTATAGAAATGTTAATGCCTATTATCCAACCAGCTGATCTTTGGGAAGAGTCTGGTCGTTGGGAGCAATTTGGTCCTGAATTACTTCGTATTAATGACCGTCACAACCGTCCATTTGCACTTGGCCCTACACACGAAGAAGTGATCACTGATTTTGTACGTAAAGAAGTAAATTCTTATAAGCAATTACCGCTTACTCTTTACCAAGTACAAACAAAAGTACGTGACGAAGTTCGCCCTCGTTTTGGTGTAATGCGTGCTCGTGAATTTACGATGAAAGATGCTTACTCTTTTCACTTAAGTGATGAGTGTTTAGAGAAAACATACCAAGTAATGCACAAAGCATACTGCAACATCTTCGAGCGCCTTGGTCTTGATTACCGCCCTGTTATCGCTGATACAGGTTCAATTGGTGGTAGCGTGTCACATGAGTTTCATGTACTTGCAGAATCAGGCGAAGATGCAATCGCATTTAGTGATGCTAGTGATTATGCTGCAAATATCGAAAAAGCAGAAGCACTGGCACCGACTGAAGAGCGCCCAGCTGCAAGCAAAGAACTAAAAGCGTTCCCAACGCCTGATGCAAAATCAATTGCTGAGCTTAAAGAGCACTATGGTGTTAAACCTCATCGCGGCGTGAAAACATTAATCGTGTATGGCGCACCAGATGAAAACGAACAACGTGGTTTAGTTGCCCTTGTATTACG
The DNA here is from genome assembly GCF_019134595.1 of Pseudoalteromonas shioyasakiensis. Taxonomy (NCBI): domain Bacteria; kingdom Pseudomonadati; phylum Pseudomonadota; class Gammaproteobacteria; order Alteromonadales; family Pseudoalteromonadaceae; genus Pseudoalteromonas; species Pseudoalteromonas shioyasakiensis. Next base: position 1,957,588 of record NZ_CP077770.1, read on the forward strand.
TGGCGACCATGACCTAAACGAGTTAAAAGCTGAGAAACACCCGCTTGTAGACTCACCGCTTGAAATGGCAAAAGAAGAAGACATCGTTGCTGCTATTGGCTCAAAACCGGGTTCATTAGGCCCAGTCGGCCTATCAATGCCAATAATTGTTGACCGCACAGCTAACGTAATGGCTGATTTTGTAGCTGGTGCAAATAAAGATGGTGAACATTTCAGCGGTATCAACTGGGATCGCGATGTAGAAAACTACGAAGTGGCTGATATCCGTAATATCGTGGAAGGCGATCCAAGCCCGTGTGGCCAAGGTTCACTGCAAATTAAACGTGGTGTTGAAGTTGGCCATATTTTCCAACTTGGCACTAAGTACTCAGAAGCAATGAAAGCAGGCGTATTAAGTGAATCAGGTAAAAACCAAGTAATGACAATGGGTTGTTACGGCATTGGTGTATCACGTATCGTAGCTGCCGCTATTGAGCAAAACAACGACCAATACGGTATTAAATGGCCGCAACCTATTGCACCATTTGATTTAGCAATTGTACCTATGAACATGCATAAGTCTCATCGTATTCCGGATATTGCAGATAACCTTTACAAAGGTTTGAAAGATGCAGGTTTAGATGTGTTGTTTGATGACCGTAAAGAGCGCCCTGGTGTTATGTTTAACGACATGGAATTATTAGGTGTGCCTTTCACGCTAGTTATTGGTGAGCGTAACCTTGATGAAAATAAGGTGGAGCTTAAAAACCGTCGTACTGGTGAAAAGCTAATGCTTGATTTAGATAGTGCCGCTTCCGAAATTGCCGCACTTATTAAAGGCTAATTAAGTCAGCTCAACAAAATATAAAAAACCGCTTCGGCGGTTTTTTTGTATTTCTTAATTGTCATAGATGTTTCGCTAAAGCGTCTTTTAACTGTCATTGATTCTGCCTAGCATTTACTTTATTACACCATGAGTAAATGCCATGAATAACACCACTTGCAGTAGTAAAACCCACTATCCTGCCGTTTGGATTTCCGACGTTCACTTAGGTTATAAAGACTGCCAAGCGCAGTATTTACTAGACTTTTTAAATGCGATTGAATGCGATGTTCTGTATTTGGTCGGTGATATTGTCGATTTATGGTCGATGAAACGACAGTTCTTTTGGCACCCTAGTCATTATGATGTATTAGCGCTTATTCAACAAAAAGCGAAAGATGGCACTCGAGTGATCTATATACCGGGTAACCACGACGAAACCTTTCGCCATTATGCCAATGATTCATTATTCGGTATCGAAGTACATAAACAATATATCCATACCACAAAAGCCAACAAACGGTTTTTACTGTTGCATGGCGACGATTTTGATTCAGCAACCCGCTACAACAAATTAATCAGTATTGCAGGCGATGCAGGATACGACTTTTTACTTTTTTTAAATCGTTGGACTAATCGCATTCGCCGTTTATTTGGCGGTAATTATTGGTCATTGGCCTCTTGGATAAAAGCACGAGTTCATAAAGCACGTGAAGCAATTGACGCATTTGAAAAAGCAGCCATCCACGAAGCAAAAAAACAAGCCGTCGATGGCATCATTTGTGGGCATATTCATCACCCAGCCGTTAAAGTGGTTGATGGAATTTTGTATTGCAATGATGGCGACTGGATTGAGAGCTGCACTGCATTAGTTGAAAACAGCTCTGGCCGTATTGAGTTATTGCACTGGAGTGAAACACAAAAAGTGATTCACTCTGCTGATATTAGTGCTTTAACGCCTAAACCTGCATTTAATAAAGAACGTGATGCCGCTTAAGCCTTCAGCCACATTGATAGCTTTTTACGCAATGTGGCTTGTTTAATTGGCTTGGTGATATAGTCGTTCATGCCAACACTGAGGCATTTCTCTCTATCGCCAGCCATCGCACTTGCAGTCATAGCGATGATCACCACATCTTGGTATTTCTCACCAGTTTTGCCTTGCCTGATTGCTTTGGTACAGTCATACCCATTTAGGTTTGGCATTTGGCAATCCATTAAGATCAGATCAAATTGAGTTTCGCTATTATTCAATACCTCAATTGCTTCAAGACCATCGCTGGCTGATTCAATATGAACATGACTATCTCTTAAAATGGCTTTGCTCACCTCAATATTAATCATGTTATCGTCGACGATAAGCACTGAACGAGATGTTAAATCAAGCTCAATAATTTCTTTAGTATCTGTATTTTTACGCTCAATAACAGAGTCATTGTCATTAAATAAAACCGCGAGTTTATAGGCTAATTCATCAGGAGTGACAGGTTTTGCAATAACAGTACAATTGCTCGGTAATGTTTCTTTTTGTTTAAGTGATGCCATAACTCCTAAAATTAATACGCAGGTGTCGGGGTATCGATTTGCAAAACCCAACACATTGTTCAGTTCTGGGTGTTTATGATCAATGATAAGTAAACCTAACTCATTGAAGTCAGTTTCAGAAACATCAGTTAAATGCGTAATTTTATGACTCTGGCCTAGTGTCGCTAGTTGCAGCTCAACATTGCTAGCCAGTAATTCATATTGAATTGCACAGCCTATTTTTTTCTCATTAAGTAAATTGCTCTTATGTGGCACATTATGCGGCTCACAGATAGATACAAAAATACTTGCCCAAAAGCGGCTGCCCTTTCCTTTTTCACTTTCAACGATAATATCACCACCCATCAACTGAGCGAGTTTTCGGCTTATAGAAAGCCCTAAACCACTGCCACCATAATGACGTGTTGTACTTGAGTCCTCTTGGGTAAACACTTCAAACAATTTACTTTGGTTTTCTTTCGAGATACCAATACCTGTATCTTCAACAATAAAGCTTAGGCAAAGCGTATTGTCTGAATGCAGCTGCTCCTTAACCGTTAAGCTAACATGACCTTTATGGGTAAACTTAAATGCATTACTGAGTAAATTATTAAGAATTTGTTTTAGGCGGTGACTATCACCCATTACGGTACGCTTAGTTATAGCATGCGCATCGAACAGTATCTCAATACCTTTTTTCTGACCTTGAACAGCCATCGATGTAATTAAATCACTGCACACTGAAACAACATCAAACTCGTGACTATCTAAATCAAGTTTACCTGCTTCAATTTTTGAAAAATCAAGAATGTCATTGATCAGTGTCATCAATGAGTTAGCGCTAGTATTTGCATAATGTAAGTATTGCATTTGCTGAGTAGATAAAGGCTCTTCTTCAAGCATTTCGAGCATGCCAAGTACGCCATTCATCGGGGTGCGAATTTCATGAGAAATATTAGCGACAAATTCACTTTTAGCTTTACTGGAAGCTAATGCTTCTTCGGTGGCCTTTTCGAGCTCGGCTGTGCGGCTTTTCACTTTTTCTTCTAGTGTAACATTAAGCTTTTCTAGTTGATGTTGAGCGCACTTAAGTGAATCAATATTGCGCAGTATTGCCGCTATTTGATATTGCTGTTTTACTGCATCAAAAACAGGTGTCATGGTAATCGAGAAATAATGTGTGCTTTGCTCACTGATGTGAACCGCTTCAAACGAGCACCGCTGCCCTTCTTTAATGGCTTGTGCAATCCCTTGAAAATCTTCATCGTTATAATTAAACAAGGTATCAAAATGGGTGGTTTGCTCTGTTATACCAAAAAACGTTTTTGCCGTTTCATTGGCATTACAAATAACACCATCTGGCTGAACCATAATAATGGCATCTGTTGAGTCTTCAATAATTTTACTGTTCTTTTCTTTTAGGAAACTAAGCTCAATTTTTCTGTTGATGTCACGTTGATAGATTATAAATAACATCAGCACAACTAAAATGATTAAGCATAAAATGCCAATAAACCTTAATCGCTTTTGATGTATTTCATTGAGTAATATATCGGTATTTATTGAAACAGCCAGTGTCAGTGGCTGCATTTGAACGCCATTATCAAACTCAAAAACTTTCTGAACATATAATTTTTCGGGTAAGTTAACCACATCAAAAAAATCAACATTTGCCATTTGTTGGGTAGGGCTAAATTCTTCAGACCAATAATGAGCGTCATCAAGCTCAAAGCTAAAGCGGTATGACTCCATCGGGTGATAGATAAATTGTTGCTGCGCATTTAACAAATACACTGAGAGGTTTTCAGCGGTGTTACTGGTAAGCTTGCTAATCAGATCGGCTGCATAATAGTTCAGGATCAACACGGCAAACGGTTTACCTTCAGCATCTTTTACTAGTTTTGCAATTCGATATGTACTGGTATAGGGCTGTTGTAAGCGGCCATTTTCACGATTGTAGTTAATAGGTGATATATAAATTTGGCCATTTTTAAGCTGTGCTGTGATTTGCATGTAATCACGTTGGCCTTTATGTTGTAACTTTTCCTCACCAATTCTATAGACCTGACTATTTACATTATCAACGCGAACGACTTCTTTACCATTGTCTGCAATGTAAATATAGCGAGCCTGTGCTAAGTCTTTATCTGTTGTCATAAAACCACTAAAGATTTTAGCTAGGCGGTCTTTCCATGCCGAGATGGGCGTACCTAAAACAGGATCTATATTTTGATCATTTGTAGCACGCATTATTGCAAGTACTGGCGGCGTTGAGTCTAAGAAGTTAAGTGCAGAAATTTTCTCTCTTAGACTTGACTCAAAAACAGCTTCTTTAGTCTCAAGCTCTCGCTCTATCTGCACAAGCGTGCGGCTGAACACATCCTCTCTAAGATCGTATTCATACTTCACAGTTACTAAAATTGCCAATACCAAGAGAATACAAAACGCGAGAATTGGTAATTTGTGGCGTTGATAGAAATGTGCTGAATGTCCAGAATCCATTGAATCGAAAGCCTTCTTTTCTACTCTGCTTTAGAGTATAGGAGAGAATAATAATAAAGTGGAGTATACAGAAAAAAGATTAATTAATAAGGATTAGCAGGTACTTAGCTTGACTTACAAACAAATAAAGCACCAAAGTGGTGCTTTATTATCAGGTAAAATCATTAAATCGTTTATCTAAATAAGACATCTTCTTTATTAAACCACTTAACACAAAACGCGAGTAATGCACCTGCTACAATGACTGTCGCGAGGAAAATTAAACCCACTAATGTGTAATCAACTGTGCCTTTAATGATTTCTTTGATTGCCAGCGCAACGTTTGTCACTGGAATAAAAGCGGTTTTGCTCGTCAGTTCAACATTTGGCATTAAAGCAATCATAATTGGAAAAATCACACCCATGCTAAGCGGCGCCATGTAGTTTTGCGCTTCTTTAAAGGTTCGGGCATAAATTGAGATAGCCAACGCTAATGATGAGAAGATTGCAGCTATAGGCAATAACAACACAAAAATCAGCCCTAAATCAAATACGGTTAAAGAGCTAAATGCGTTTTTTACAACCGCTAAATCCACAAATGCAATGGCCACCGATATCCATACCCCCATACTGAGTACGGTGATGGTGGTTGTCGCAATAGAAGAAGCAAGTAAAGTTACAAACTTACCTAACACCAACTGAGTACGCGTGATTGGTGTAAGTAAAAGGGTTTCGAGCGTACCGCGCTCTTTCTCACCAGCTCCTAAATCAATCGCAGGGTATGTTGCACCCATCAATACCAGAGGAATAAGCAGATAAGGAATAAACCCACCTATTTTCTCACCAAGATTTTCACGTTTATCTGCAGTGTCGACCTTCACCACTTTAATAGGCTCGATAATAGCGGCTTGTTGCTCTTCTGATACGCCAAAACTTAATAGTTTGTTTGTACGCAGGGCATCACCATATTCTTTTGCCAGTTCTTTTACACGGTCAAACAAGAAGTTAATTGCTTTCGCATCGTTATACACAACTTGCCATTCACTTTGCTTTGCATCATCTAACGTTTGCTTTGCGTCTGACGGTAAATAGATACCCATGTCGATGGTGCCTGCTTTAACCGCTTTGGTGAGCTCTTCTACCGTATTAAAGGTTTCGTCGCCTTTGTATAAAGCAAAGCTCTTATGGTAAAACACCTTATCTGTAAACTCTTGCGCATAGCTACCATTAATAATGGCGTAAGTGTGGACCTCTTGTTCTGCCTCTAACGCCGCTTGTGAACTAATAAAGGCCATAACAGCAAATAACAGTGGGAAGATAGCAACCGGAAGTGCAACAACGAATATCAATGTTTTACGGTCACGTAACAGCTCTTTTAATTCCTTTTTAAATACTTCAAACATCACGGCTCTCCGTTAAAATATTCATAAACGCTTGGTTTAATTCTTCACTTTGACCTGTTTGTTTAAACTCATCTAAGGTGCCATCAAAGCAACTAATACCTTGGTTTATCACAGCAACACGGTCACAAAGTAAGGCAACTTCATCTAAATGGTGCGTTGAAAAAATAACGGGTGTGCCCTTCTCTTTAAGGCCGCGAATAAAGTTAATTACGGTTTGCGTAGTCATAATATCTAAACCAGTTGTCGGCTCATCAAGAATAACCACATCAGGATGATGAACAACAGCGCGGGCAATATTGGCTTTTTGCTTCATACCTGTTGAAAGGTTTTCGGCGCGTTTATCAATAAAGCTGTGCATATCAAGTAAGGTGAATAGCTCATCACAACGAGCGGCTACCGCTTTTTTACTCATGCCATGTAAACGGGCAAAGTATTCAACGTTTTCTTTAACTGTTAAACGCCCATATAAGCCGGTACTACCTGACAGAAATCCAATTGATTTGCGGCCAACTAATGGCTTTTTAACGATATCGTGACCAGAGATGGTAATGCTGCCTTCATCTGGTTTTAAGGCTGTTGAAATCATTCTAAGGGTGGTTGTTTTACCGGCCCCATTTGGGCCGAGTAAACCGAGTACTTCACCTTTGTTACATTGAAAGCTGACGTCTCTTACAGAATGAAAAAACTCTTTATCTTCACGGGGGTCTACGTTGTCCGTTTTATTTTTTTTATGATCTTTTGTTAGCTTAAACTTCTTTTTAAGCCCTGCCACTTCAATCATGTGCGTTTCCTTCGTTTCGGTCTAAAGTAATCAGTGTTACTGTAAAATTCTGGATTTTCATTGTCAGTCCACCATCCTGGTACACCTAACAAGGGTAAGGGTGATAAATTTTTATTATCACGCAAACAATCATCAACCTTAATCATCTCATAAAGACGTTGATCTAGATACGCATATTGTTCGCTTAAATCTTTACAAAATATGTCATCAGGAACAATTACAAATAATGCTTTACCTGTTAAACCAATATACGGCTGAGTGAGCATTTCGTAGTTAGCATGGCCAAACATAAATGGCCTAATGCTTTTACCCCATTGTTCACGTTGTTCGACAAAGGCTTGCTGCCATTGATGGTCGCGTAATTGCTGCTGCCAGCTTTGCTCGGTAATTGCCAGCACCACAGCGCATTCGTCAAATAAAGTAAGCGCATTTCGGTGTTTACTTCGCTCTTTTAGACCATGTAGTTTAATTTCTTCAATGTGTTGATGATTAATCAGCGCTTTAGTTTTTGGGAATAAACACCAAATAAAGCCACCGAAAAGGTCATGCCAATTTTGTTGTCTTGTTGGTACTTGCCCTGTCTCAAATATGATTTGCTCATAATAACGGGTCTCATCAGCAAACTTTTCATCTTCAACAAAGGTTATGGCTTTGCCCTGTGTAGTTTTCGCATTTAGATATTGATTAAACCACTGGCAAGATGGCCAATCTGCCAGTTTATCTAAATTAAATAGCGTTGCTAGGTCACTAAAAGCACCCGTTGTGAGGTATTGTGTTGACCATTGCTCGGGAGCAGTAAATCGTTTCATTGCTTATTTTTTAACTTCTTGATGTATTGTGGGTAGTTTACCGTAAAAACTGGTTCTCATTAATAGAACCTCATATACTAATGCCACCATAAAACAAAAAAAGAGCTATTATGAAACGCTATTTTCCAATGACAGTCCTTGCAAGTGCCATTCTTGCGGGCTGTGCTTCAACAAGTATCACATCAAGTGATGTCGAAAAAGCCTATCAAAGCATTAACTCAGAGCAACTAGCAGAGCATATTAAAGTGCTTGCCTCTGATGAGTTCGGTGGCCGTGCACCATCATCTAAAGGTGAAGAGCTAACGCTTGCCTATTTAACCGACCAATTTAAAGCATTGGGTTTTGAGCCGGGTAACGGTGATAGCTTCTTACAAGAAGTACCGCTTGTTTCACTAGAAGCTGATTCAGACATGGTACTTACCATTGGCGGCAAAGATTACCAATACAAAAAAGATATGGTAATGGGTAGCAGCCGTATTAGTGCTAAGCAAAGCATTAAAGATTCTGAATTAGTATTCGTTGGCTACGGTGTCAATGCACCAGAGTACAACTGGAACGACTACGAAGGCCTAGATGTTAAAGGCAAGACAGTTGTTATGCTGGTAAACGATCCAGGTTTTGCGACGAAAAACCCTGATTTATTCACCGGCGATGCCATGACCTATTACGGTCGTTGGACATACAAATATGAAGAAGCAAGCCGTCAAGGTGCAGCAGGTGCGATTATTATCCACGAAACAGCACCGGCCTCTTACCCATGGTCAGTTGTTGAAAACTCTTGGAGCGGTGAGCAATTTGGTTTCCAAAAAGAAAATAACAACATGGACCGTGTTGCTGTTGAAGGCTGGGTAACAACTGATGTTGCTAAAGAGCTTTTCACAAAAGCAGGCTTAGATTTCGATACCATGAAAGCTAATGCGGCAAAAGGCGCTTACCATGTTGATATGGGCGACCTAACTGCAAGTGTTGAAGTAAATAACACAATCAAAAAGTCAATTTCGTATAACTTTATCGCGACGTTACCGGGTAGCGAAAAGCCAGACGAGCACATCATTTATTCAGCTCACTGGGATCACCTTGGTACTGATAAAACCCGCAAAGGCGACCAAATCTATAATGGCGCCCACGATAATGCAACGGGCACTGCTGGCTTAATCGAAGTTGCTGAAGCATTTGCTACCTTACCTGAGCACCCTAGCCGTTCAATGACTTTCTTAGCCGTTACTGCTGAAGAACAAGGTTTACTTGGCTCGAAATATTATGCTGCAAACCCAGTGATCCCAGCATCACAAACGGTTGCTAACATCAATATGGATAGCTTAAACCTATTAGGTAAAGTAAAAGACATCAGTGTTGTTGGTATTGGTAAATCAGAAATGGATAGCCTGCTAGAAACAGCTGCAAAAGCTCAAGGCCGTACGGTATCTGGCGACCCTAAACCGTCTTCAGGTGGCTATTACCGCTCTGATCACTTTGCGTTTGCAAACATGGGGGTACCTGCAATGTATGCTGGTGGTGGTAGTGAGGCCCTTGACGAAGAAACGGCAAATTACCGTAAGCGTATGAGCTTAGTGCTTCGTGGTTGTTACCATCAGCCTTGCGACCGTTACCGTGATGAATGGGATTTATCAGGTGCCGTTCAGGACCTTCAGTTATTCTATCAAGTAGGTTTTGATATCTCAGAACAAAAAGAATGGCCGACCTGGAATGCCACTTCTGAGTTCCAACGCAAATAGATGCAAATGAGATTGATTTTCATTTAAAAACGTAATACAGTGTAACCTGATTAATTTTTAGGTTGCACTGTATGCTCTCACTAACACAAACGAGGTTTATTCCTAATAAAGCGAGGTGTTACATTACGGACAATAAACGCTTAATTTTACCCCTTTTATTACTGATTTCTTTAGCGGTACCTGCAAGCCGAGAGTTCACCCTACAAGCGCTAAGTGATGCTTTTTTTCAAGTATCTGTATTTGTTGCAGCCACCTTATTAATCTATTACTACCTTATTGATCGTCTTCCTCAATTACAGCTTAGCTATTTACGTGCTAAATCAGGCATTCTAGAGGTGAGCTTTGCGTCTATTTTAGGTGCTTTACCTGGCTGTGGGGGTGCCATTATTGTGGTAACCCAATTTACTAAAAAGCAGGCTAGCTTTGGCTCCGTTGTTGCCGTCTTAACCGCAACCATGGGCGATGCCGCTTTTTTACTTTTAGCAACCCGCCCACTTGATGGTTTATTAATGATGTTAATCGGTGTTGCTGTAGGTATTATTAGCGGTCAGATAGTAAATACAATTCATAGCCCAGATAAATTTCAACCTGACGAAGCAAGTCAATACAACGAGCAGCCACAATGCCAACCAAGAGCTTTGAAATTTAGCCGTCCTATTTGGAAATTTACCCTAGTACCAAGCTTGATTATTGCTTTTGTTATCGCTACCAATTCTGACCTTAGCGAATTTAGTCAAAGCGTTAATACTGGCGTCACCCTGTTTGGCTCGATCATGGCGCTATTCACCGTGGTTGTATGGGCACTTTCATCAAAAGGCAGCAGTTATAAGCAAGTAACCAGTGAAGAAGCGCCTTGCACACCTCCCTCAAAACTCACGAAAGTGTTAATGGACACGCACTTTGTTACTGCCTGGGTTGTTGCCAGTTTTATGCTGTTTGAAATTCTCGTTAACCTAGTCGGTGTTGATTTAACAGCCTGGTTTTCTGAGTATGCTTATCTTGCACCGCTGGTGGCTGTGGCTATTGGATTATTACCTGGCTGCGGGCCACAAATCGTTGTGATGACACTGTATATACAAGGTATTATTCCATTTAGTGCGATGGCAGCCAATGCAATTTCAAATGACGGCGATGCCCTATTCCCAGCTATCGCATTAGCACCAAAAGCGGCCTTAATCGCGACGGTGTATTCAACAATACCTGCGCTGTTACTCGGTTATGGGTTGTATTTTTACGTAATATAATACCAACCCGCAATAATACTTAATCATTTTGAGGGATTAAACCTTTCGCTAACTGCGTTAAAAATTTCTCATTTAGAACAACTAAATAACGAAATTTTTGCCTTGTTATCAACGAGGTTTTATTGCCTCAAAATAGACTACTTAATTAAGCGGAATGGTATAACAAATACAAAATTTACAATTAAAAAAACCAGCCGAGGCTGGTTTTTTAATGCTTACTAATGTTAGCTCATCGCCATCATCATTTTTGCAGGGTCTTCTAAGTAAGACTTCCATAAGTTATTGAAGCGGGCAATTGTTCCGCCATCAATCACTCGGTGGTCTCCAGACCAGCTTACTTGCATAATAGCAGCTGAAACAACATTGCCTTGTGTATCAAAGCGAGGTAAATGCTGCAGTTTACCTAAAGCAACAATCGCTACCTCAGGTTTATTGATGATCGGGGTTGCAATTGTGCCGCCAATCGCACCGATGTTAGAAATGCTAATAGTGCCGCCTTTCAAATCATCCGGTGAAACACGACCATCACGTGCTGCTTCAGTTAAACGAGTCACTTCGTTTGCAACATCTACGATGCTCTTTGACTGGCATGATTTAATGTTTGGTACAAGTAAACCAATCTTAGAATCAACCGCCATACCGATGTTATGATCATCAAAGTAAGTTAGCTCACTGCAATCATCATTTACTTGCGAGTTTAATACCGGGAATTGCTTAATCGCTAACGACAGTGCTTTGATAAAGAACGGCATCATAGTGAGCTTAACGCCCTGTTGCTTATACTGCTCTTTAAGCTCACTGCGCATTGCAATCAGTTTAGTTAGGTCAATTTCATCACAGAAAGTAAAGTGAGGAATTGTCGAAACTGAAGCAACCATTTGCTTAGCCATTGCCGCTTTAATGCCTTTAATAGGCTCTACGCGACTGCCACCAGAAGACGCCACAGTTGATACAGGCTCTGCCGCTTTTGGCGCAGCTTGTTGTGATGCTGCTTGGCTTGGTGTTTCATTCAAGAAGTCTTCGATATCTTGTTTGTAAATACGGCCGTTTTTACCAGAGCCTGGTACTTGCGTTAAATCAACATCAAGTTCGCGGGCTTTACGACGAACAGCAGGTGAAGCAACAGCTTTCTTATTAAGTTGTTTGCTAGAGTTTGCTGAAGTCGCAGGCTTCTGTGAAGGTTTAGTTGCTGCATTTGTTTGTGCTTTAACCACTGCAGAACTTACATCTGGCTCTGCACTTTGGCCTGCAATGCTCATTTGGAATAATGGGCTGTGAACCGCTGCAATATCACCTTTTTGATAATAAAGCTTTTCAACTTTACCTGTGTATTTAGCTGGGATTTGCACCAATGCTTTGTCTGTCATTACATCACACACAGCTTGGTCTTCAACGATTTCATCGCCTTCACTCACTAACCACTCAACGATTTCACACTCAACGATACCTTCACCGATATCTGGTAAAATAAAATCTTCTAAGTGCTCACCAGCCTCAGATGATGCTTCAGTTGGAGTTACAGGAGCTTGCGCTTCTTCGCTTTGTGTTGGTGCTTCGCCATCAACATCCATTGCGAATAATGGTGCATGTACTTTCGCAATATCCCCTTTTGCATAATAAAGCTTACTGATCACACCATCATGAACAGCAGGAATTTGCACAAGCGCCTTGTCGGTCATAACATCACAAATAGGCTGGTCTTCATTTACTGAATCGCCCTCTGCAACTAACCATTCAACAATTTCACACTCTACGATGCCTTCGCCGATATCTGGCAAGATAAAATCTTTAGACATACTGACTCCTAAAACTCTACTGATTGCTTAATCGCAGCAAGCACTTTAAGTGCATCCGGCACATATTCTTTTTCAAGTGCTAATGGGTATGGCGTATCTAAGCCACACACGCGAGCAATTGGCGATTCAAGGTGTAAGAAACACTCTTGTTGAATTGTTGCAACGATTTCTGCACCAAAACCATTCGTGATTGGTGCCTCGTGGCTTACCACTAAACGGCCTGTTTTAGTCACTGATTTAGCAATTGTCTCAACATCCCATGGTAAAATGGTACGTAAGTCGATCACTTCACAGCTAATACCTTGCTCTGCTGCTTTTTTAGCGGCGTCTTCGATGATTTCCATCTGTGCACCCCAAGCAAGTACAGTGACATCAGTGCCTTCTTGCACGATTTCAGCTTTACCGAGCTCGATGCTGTAATCTTCTTCAGGAACTTCACCTGTTGATGCACGGTACAAACGTTTCGGTTCAAAGAAAATAACAGGGTTATCATCTTTAATCGATGCACGAAGCAAACCTTTTGCTTGGTATGGGTTACGTGGCACCACCAACTTCAAACCAGGTGTGTGAGCAAAATAAGCTTCTGGTGATTGTGAGTGATATAAACCACCTGCAATACCACCACCGTATGGTGTACGGATTGTTAGATTGCCAACATTAAATTCATTACCACTACGGTAACGGAACTTAGCTGATTCATTCACGATTTGGTCAAATGCAGGGAAAATATAATCAGCAAATTGAATTTCAGCTAATGCTGGCGCACCAAACGCCGCTAAGCCATTAGCAAAACCTAAAATACCTTGCTCAGTTAACGGTGTATTGAACACACGATGCTTACCATATTTTTCTTGTAAGCCAGATGTAGCACGGAATACACCACCAAAATAACCAACGTCTTCACCGAAAATACATGCATTTGGATGCTCTGCCATGGTGATATCAAGGGCTGAATTAATTGCATGAAGCATGTTCATTTTAGCCATTACTTGAATCTCCCTGCAGTTGTTGGATAAGCATCAGGATGCTGCAAAATGTGCTCTTTTAGTTCTTCATATTGTTTTTGTAGTGATGGGATTGGCTTATCATAAACATCAGAAATAAGCTCTTCTAATGCTGGTTTTGCTACTTTTTCAGCGCGTTTAAGAGCTGCTAAAATTTCTTCACGAATTGTTTCTTTGTCTTTCGCATCTTGCGCTTCATCTAACCAACCTTGCTTTAATAGCCACTTACGGAAACGCTCGATTGGACAGCCTTTATGCTTTGCTTCTTCGTCTTTTGTACGGTAGCCGCTTGGGTCGTCACTCGTTGAGTGAGCGCCAAGACGATAGGCAATCGATTCAATTAAAACAGGTTCGCCTTTGGTAGTCGCAATTTCACGGGCTTTTTTCGTTGCAGCATAAACTGCAAGTGCATCGGCACCGTCAACACGGATTGTTTTAATGCCATAGCCAACACCACGTGATGCAATACCATCACCTTTAAATTGTTCATCAGCAGGTGTAGAAATCGCATAACCATTGTTACGAGCAAAGAAAATCACCGGTGCTTCGTGAACTGCGGCCATATTTAAACCAGCATGGAAATCACCTTCAGACGCAGCGCCTTCACCAAAGTAACAAATAGTGATGTTATCAATAGTGCTGTTTAACTCACCGGTTTGGGCATCAATATGACGAACTTTTTGGCCGTATGCATAACCTGTTGCTTGTGGAATTTGTGTACCAAGCGGTGATGAAATAGTCATGTAGTTAAGTTCGCGTGAGCCATAGTGAATTGGCATTTGACGACCTTTACCCAAATCTTTTTCATTTGAGAACATTTGATTCATGAATTGGTCAAGGCTAAAACCACGATAACGTAAAGCTGCTTGCTCACGGTATTGGGCCATGATCATGTCGTTTTGATCAAGCGCTGCAGCTGATGCTGTTACAGCCGCTTCTTCACCTAGACATTGCATATAAAAGCTTACACGACCTTGACGCTGTGCTGCTTGCATACGCTCATCCAGCGCACGAATAAAACGCATTGTCTCGTATAAACGGATTGCTGTTGCTTTGTCGATATCAGGTGCGGTTGCACCTTCGTAGATGTCGCCTTCCTCATTAAGAATACTTAATGTAGGGATCGTTAATGCGTGACCATCAATAAATGACAGTTCATGATTAATGTTTAGCGATACGTTATTTGGATTACTCATAACCTACCTTCTTTCGTTGTCAGAAACCTACGCTACTGCCCTTAATTATAGTTTTATCAGCATGAGCTGTAAGGATAAAGTTTGCGCAATATTCAATCTAATTAAATTAAACTGCCGTCACTTTACGTTAACGTAAGTTGTTATTCAACTAATCATAGACGAATAGATGATAAATGGCTAAAAACGCATGGAAAGTTAACTATACAACAAGATAAATTCTTTATAGTCATATAGTTAACTTAATTTAGATGGGTGTTAATGCAGAAATTTTAAATAAAGTTGCTATCAACTTGCATTGGAATAACAGTAAGCAAAGCGCGCTGACCTAAGACTACATCAGCGTTTGGAAAGATAATAGCTTCACCGTCTACTTCCGCTTCATATGTGGTCTGACCATCAGTTGCCATTAATTCACCCTTTGCGAAACCGGTGAAATTTTCTACATCATCAGCAAATGGGAAACTAAAGTCTTCGCAAGTACGGTTTATTGTTCTATATACTGAAAACAACTCGAAATCTTCTGCATTGAATTCTTTATATTCAACAGATTCTTGACTAATTAATGCAATTAAGGTTTTTTTGGTTTTCTCAAATCGCGACATGTCGTTTTCGCCAAATGGTTTTACTTGGCCAAGTTCTACCGTAAATGAGTCAGCTCCATGCACAAACGACGAGTAGTAACTAAAGGTAGTTGCCGCTGATTTCATCATTAGTACCGTGTTTACGCCACAGCTAAGTAAAAATTGCAGTTGTGATTTTTTCCACGGTTTCCCATGTAAGAAAGGATACACTGCGAACTTTTCATTTTTAGAGCCACGAATTGCAGTGTGAAGATCATAATGAAAACGCTCACTGCCCTGGTTGCCTCTTGCAAAGAAATCAGTAACCACGTCTTCAAGCAGCTTTGCACGAACTCGCTCAGGGTTAGAAGCAATGCCTTCTACAGTATGATGACCATTAAACAAACGGTTTAAGTTTTCATCTACAAAACGCTTACCGATATTAATAGATTTAGGATTACCATAAATAAACAGTACACGCTGCTTCAAGGTAAGTTGTTCTGTAATGATTGACTTGATTAATTGATCGCAGATTTCAATTGGCGCAGTTTCGTTACCATGTACCGCACTTGAAAGTACAATATCTTTGTTTGTTTGCTGCGTAGGTTGAAACTCAATGATACCCGTGTCGTGAACAGTGACATCAGTACCATTTGCAAGGGTAAATGCACAAGATTCTAGTGAAAACTCATTGTTGCGGGTCAGGGTTAAAAAGTCGCCGGTACTTTTTAATTCTTCGAGATATGAAGGAGTTGAATAGCTCATTGTTCTATCCTAAAAATGCGTGAGAGTAGAATACAAAAACGGCTGAGAATCTCAGCCGTTTTAATAGGTAAAAAAGGAATTAGCTAATTACTGAATCAACCAGCTTTTTCGCTTCTTTTTCTAATAATGCTAGATGTTCTTCACCTTTGAATGATTCAAGGTAAATTTTATAAATATCTTCAGTGCCAGATGGGCGTGCAGCAAACCAACCGTTTTCAGTAACAACTTTTAAACCGCCGATAGCAGCGTTATTACCAGGGGCATGGGTTAGTTTTTGCGTAATGGCATCACCCGCTAACGTACTTGCAGTTACATCATCAGCTGATAACGCTTTTAAACGTGATTTTTGTTCTGCACTAGCTGGCGCATCAATACGTTTATAAATAGGCGCACCGAACTCTTGTTCAAGTTCTTTATAAAGCTGTGAAGGTGTTTTACCCGTTACGGCTAAAATCTCTGCAGCAAGTAGACCTAAGATGAAACCATCTTTATCAGTGTTCCAAACTGTACCATCAAAGCGTAAGAATGACGCCCCTGCACTTTCTTCACCACCAAAAGCAAGGGTACCTTTGCTTAAGCCTTCAACAAACCATTTAAAGCCTACCGGTACTTCTTTTACTTCGCGGTTATTACGTGAAACCACTTTATCAATCATGCCGCTTGATACCAGCGTTTTACCAATTGCAACCTCTTTTGACCATTCGCGGTTATTTAATAAGTAGTCAATTGCAACTGCTAAAAAGTGATTTGGATTCATTAAGCCGTCTGGGGTAACAATACCATGGCGGTCATAATCAGGGTCGTTACCAATACCGATATCATAGTCATCTTTTAATGCAATAAGGTTTGTCATTGCATAAGGAGATGAGCAATCCATACGGATTTTGCCGTCTTTATCTAAAGGCATGAATGAGAACGTCGGATCAACAGACTCATTTACGACCGTTAAGTCTAAATTATATTTTTCTGCAATGACTGGCCAAAAGTTGATACCAGAGCCACCAAGTGGGTCGACGCCAATTTTAATTTTCGCATCGCTAATTGCTTTTAGGTTAACGATATTAACTAAGTCATCAACATAAGGGGTAATTAAGTCTTGGTACTTAATAAAACCAGAACGTGATGCTTTAGCATATGGAAATAACTCTACTTCAACTAAGTCTTCTAAAAGTAATTGATTTGCTCTGTCTTCAATCCACTTAGTTACATCAGTATCTGCAGGGCCACCATTTGGCGGGTTATATTTAAAACCACCGTCTTCTGGCGGATTATGTGAAGGAGTTACCACAATACCATCAGCAAGTTCATTTGGGTTTTCTTTGTTATGGCAAACAACAGCATGACTGATTACAGGTGTTGGCGTGTAATCGTCATTTTCTTGTGCAATGACTTGCACTTCGTTTGCAACAAGCACTTCGATAGCTGAGTTAAACGCCGCTTCACTCAATGCGTGTGTATCTTTACCTAAGAAAAGTGGGCCAAAAATATTGTTTTCTTTACGGTAATCACAAATTGCTTGAGTGATCGCTAAAATATGCGATTCATTAAATTTTACATCGAACGAACAACCACGATGGCCAGATGTACCAAAAGCAACGCAGTGCTCTGGGTTTTGTTCTAGGTCAGGTTCATTTAAGTAATAAGCCGAGATCAGTTTTGGTACATTCACTAAGCTTGATTGCGGTGCAGGTTTACCTGCATCTGGATGAATCGCCATATTATTTCCTTATGGATTATAAGTAATCACGAATTTTTTCTGCTTCATCTGCGCTGTAGCCTAAGCACAGTGCTACTTCGTGAAGCATCATTTTTTTTCTGGTTGTATTTGAATTTGTCATCACCCAATACTCAGTATCAGTGATATTTTTTGGATTCATGCTGCTACCACTTTCCAGTAGTGCTTCTTTGCTAGTGGCAAAATAAACACGGTCACGGCCTTTAATTTCAAGCACGTTAGCAAAATCTTTTTTATGCGTTCTATATAAAGCAGCTAGTATAAATAAGAATCGACCAACAACACCTTTTTGCATTGCCAGTTCTTCTTTGTTTAATACATTAAACACATTACCTTTCACTTGTGTCGATGCTGTGACAGTTTGTGCAGCCTCTTCAACATTTTCGTCGCTTGGTTCAAGGCTTGATTCTTGTTCTGCTTGTTCTTGTATTTCAACAACTGGGGTTTCTTGTTCAGTTTTAGTAGTTGTTTCAACTGGGGCATTAGCGCCATCAGAGAGGTTTAATAAACGACGCAAAATGGTTGATGCACTTTCACCAATACTTTGCGTGTTGCTTGCAATGTATTGATATAACTCGTCGTCTATGTCGATTTTTTTCATGTTATTCCTGTCTTTACGGGTCACATTTTAAAAGTTCTCAATGATTATACCTAAGCTCGCAGCAATTCTCTATGTTTTGCATTTTGTAATTTCACTAGGCAAAATACTGCCATTAAAATTAGGAGTTGAAAATGCTATTAAACTACCAACAAATGGGTCAAGGTTCAGACGTTGTATTGATCCACGGTTTGTTTGGTTCACTTGAAAACCTCAATGTAATCGCAAAAGCATTAGCTGAAAATTATCGTGTAACGAATATCGATTTACGTAACCACGGTAAATCGTTTCATAGCGAGACCATGAATTATGGTGCTATGGCGAAAGATGTCAGTGAGTTACTTGAACATCTAAATATTAGTAAAGCGCACATCATAGGTCATTCAATGGGTGGCAAAGTGGCCATGCAATTAGCACTTAATCACCCTGCACTTATCGATAAGCTTGTAGTGTTAGATATTTCTCCTGTTGCTAATAATCCTCGTCACAGTGCTATTTTTGCAGGCCTTAACGAAGTTTCACAATCTAATATCAGTGATAGAAAAGCAGCTGATGAAATACTTGCCAAGCACATTGAGGAAATGGGGGTACGTCAGTTTTTATTAAAAAGCTTTGCTAAAAATGATCAAGGTCACTATCAATGGCGCTTTAATTTAGCTGTTTTATACCAGCAATATGAAAATATTTTAGCACAAGTTAGTGAAAATGATTCTTGTTTATGTGATACTTTATTCATTAAAGGTAATGATTCTGACTACATTTTAGCAGAGCACCGCCCTGCTATTATGGCGTTATTCCCTAATGCAAAAGCAAAAATTATTCATGGTGCTGGTCACTGGCTACATGCCCAAAAACCACTTGCTGTAAATAAAGCAATCAGCGATTTTTTAGCTCATTAATTGGGCTGATAAAATTCGCTGTTTTTGATCGTGCGCACTAAATTATTATAAATTTGTGTGCTATAGTACGCGCCGTTTAATTTAAAGGTTTATACGTTGATGGTCAGTCAGTTAATTAACGAATTTGATACCTTAGGGTTGTATTTTGGCTTAGCCGGTATTTTCTTTTTTATTGGAATGGCAATTCAAGATGTCCTTAAAAAAGGTGATGTACCACGATTTGGCCGATACATCGTTTGGTTAGTGCTATTTTTAGGCTGTTCTGGGTTTATAGCGAAAGGACTTATTCAAGTCTTTTGGCAAGGTGCAGGTGTGGGCTAGACATGGCAAAGTCAGAAACAGATAGAACAACACCCGATTTATTTGAATACGAAAAGCGCCCAGGTAGGCCTAAAACAAATCCCCTACCTCGCGATATGCAATTAAAAGTAAATAAACGTAATCAAATAAAGCGAGATAAAGCACGTGGTTTAAAGCGTGTAGAATTTAAGGTTTCATCACAGTTATATCAAGCATTAAGCGATATGGCAGATGCGCAGAATATTAGCCGTAGCGCGTTGATTGAAACAATTTTACAAGAAAGATTGGCTATTGATAGATAGAAGGTTTTAAATCCATGTCAAGCGTAGGTATTTTTTTCGGAAGTGACACAGGCAATACTGAACACGTAGCTAAAATGATTCAAAAAGAATTAGGTAAAAAGCTTGTAGCGGTTCACGACATTGCAAAAAGTTCTAAAGAAGAGATTGCTGAATTCGATTTATTGTTATTCGGTATTCCAACTTGGTACTACGGTGAAGCTCAATGTGACTGGGATGATTTCTTCCCTGAATTAGAAGAAGTTGACTTCGAAGGTAAACTTGTTGCTATTTTCGGCTGCGGTGATCAAGAAGACTATGCAGAATACTTCTTAGATGCAATGGGCATGATCAACGATATCGTTACTGAGCGTGGCGCAATCGTTGTTGGTCATTGGTCAACTGAAGGCTACGACTTTGAAGCTTCAAAAGCACTAGTAGATGACAGCAACTTTGTTGGCCTAGGCATTGATGAAGACCGTCAACCAGAGCTTACTGAAAAGCGTGTTAAAGACTGGTGTGCTCAAGTTTATGACGAAATGTGTTTAGCGGAACTTGCTGATTAATAACAAGTATTACTCGCATTTACTAGCTGATGTAAAGATGCACAACCGGTTCGTTTTTGTTCAAAAAACCAGCAATTAGACGAATTGTTCTTTGCACTTAGTAACTAGGCACGTTATTCTAACAGTTGCTAATGTGTCGTGTGCATCTTGAAGGTGCCTAGTATAACTAAATAAATTGAGACAGATTGAATGACTGATCACAACTTGGAATTAAAAAAAGCAGGGCTAAAAGTTACTCTGCCACGTATTAAAATTTTAGAGATTCTGCAATCTCCAGACAACCAACACATCAGCGCTGAAGATGTCTATAAAATTCTTTTAGACAAAGGCGAAGAGATTGGTCTTGCAACTGTCTACCGTGTTCTTAACCAATTTGATGATGCTGGTATTGTATCTCGCCACCACTTCGAAGGCGGTAAGTCAGTATTTGAACTATCAGGTAGCACTCACCATGACCACTTAGTGTGCCTTAAATGTGGTAAGGTTGTAGAGTTTGAAGATGACACTATCGAGCGTCGTCAAGAAGAAATCGCAACTGAGAATGGTATTAAGCTGACTAACCACTCTCTTTACCTATACGGTGAATGTGAAGACACTGCTGCGTGTAAAGAATTCGCTGAATCAAATAGCTAATTAGTTATTTGATTCAGACATAAAAAAACCTGCTTTAAGCAGGTTTTTTTATGTCTATTTGAAATCAATTAGATGATTTCTAATAGTTCAACGTCAAAGATTAGCGTTGAGAAAGGAGCGATTGCTGCACCAGCACCGCGCTCGCCATAAGCAAGTTCGTGTGGTACGTATAAACGCCACTTAGAACCAGTACCCATCATTTGTACTGCTTCAGTCCAACCTTTGATTACACCGCCAACTGGGAACTCAGCTGGTTGACCACGCTCGTATGAGCTGTCAAATACTGTACCGTTGATTAGTGTACCGTGGTAGTGTGCACGAATTGTTGAATCTGCAGTTGGTTTTTCACCATCGCCTGCAGTCAGCACTTCGTATTGAAGACCTGATTCAGTTACAGTTACTTCAGGGCGTTTTGCGTTTTCTTCTAAGAATGCAATACCTTCAGCTGCAAGAACCTTAGCTTCTTCTTCACGACGAGCTTGGATCTCAGCGTTGATTTTCTCAAAAGCTGCTTGAATTGCTGGGATTTCAACTTGGAAATCGTTACCAGTGTATGCGTCTTTCATACCTTCAAATACAGAATTTAAGTTTAAACCTTCGAATGGATTCGCTTTTAATTGCTCACCCATTTGTAAACCAATACCGTAACTTGCTTTTTCAGCGTCTGTTGTAAAATTATCTGACATGTTTTAATTCACGTTTATTTAGTTAAAAGACGTGCTAATAATAACATAAAAAAACAACGAATATCGCCAAGTTTTACTGCGTTTGCTCAGTGTTTGCACTAATTCGCTGCTTTATTTTTTCAATTACAAATGTCGCAACAGGTAATGTAGCGATCATCGAAGCTATAAAAAAGCCGCTCATTAAGCCATCTTTGCCTAACATAATTAAGGGCACAGCAATAAGACCCACAGTAGAAATCACACATGCAGCAATGACAGGCCAATGTTTGTCATATTTACCAATTAGGTGCCCTACTAATACATTAAAACCAATGCCATAAGCGATTGAAGATATTAGTCCGTAATCAGGCTGCGCATCATGCGCCATAGCAACAAGTACATTTATGCCACTATGATAAAAATAAGAAAAGATACACCAAAGCAAAACATGTTTAACAATGCGCATTAGTGTAGAAGAAGACTCGCTTGCTGACATTACTTTTCTCCAGATAGCAAAAAACCGCCCAATAGGCGGTTTTTCTAAATAATGGTGGAGAGATAGGGATTTGAACCCTAGAGGGGCTACAAACCCCTGCCGGTTTTCAAGACCGGTGCATTCGACCACTCTGCCATCTCTCCGTACGGCGCGCATAATAGTGTTTACTGCGTTCGTTGTAAAGCTTTAAATGTAAAAAACTTTAAAAAGGTAATTTTAGTAATACTGTTTAGGACGCTTTGCGATTAAAGAGCAAACTAAACAAACAATTAAACTTACAATTGCAAAGCCTGAGCCCTGCACTATCACGTCAATTTTATTGAGGTTATAACTAGGTATTATGACTAATGCAAAGGCGGGTAAGCAAGTGAGCGTTAAAACGAAGCAACATATTTTAAAGGCGCGACCAAAATCAAAACGCTTAGTGCTATGCATCCACCAAGTAAGCAGAAGCAATATAACTGTAGCAGACAAGCCAAGGTAATGAGGTTGTTTCGTAGACATAGCAACAAAGAAAGTTACTATAGCACCAACAACGCCCCATACTGACCAAGCGAACCAATTTTCTTTTTCACGTAAAAATAAGTTTCCCATTGTTCTCGTCTTCTTTATCGTTATTTTTGTAAGACCATCCATACGTTAACAAAAAATAACCGATTTAAAAACACACTGAAGAAGAATTGTTTCGTTTTTTGCATCCGTGCGCTTCTTACAGCTAAGCTAAATCCACAAAAACTAACATAAGTAAGCTTAATAGCATCTGACTGCTTAACTGTAAAAAAGTTCCTAATATTTATAAATTCTCAAAAAACGTCTCTGGCTTGTGTCTGATTGGCTTTTTAATGTCTACTTCTGGCGTACCTAAATATAAGTAGCCAACAATTTCATCTTGTTCTTTACAACCTAGTGCCGCTTTAACAGCTGGGCTCTGTGCAAAATAACCTGTGCGCCAAATGCCCCCTAAACCTTGCGCAAAGGCCGCTTGTTGCATTGCAAGTACCGCGCAGCCTGCACTTTGTACTTGTTCAATTCGTGGCACCTTTGGGTTTTCAGTTACATCAGCAATAGCAATGATCATCATAGGAGAGCGCAGCGGTAGTTCTTTAGCGCGCTCAATGGTTCTATCATCTTGGTTTTCAGCAACAGCGGCTTGATGATAGATATCTCCTAATTTATTACGTGCATCGCCTTCAACGACAATAAATCGCCAAGGAGCAATACAGCCATGATCAGGCACTTTAATGGCTGCTCGCTTAATAATTTCAAGTTGTTCTACAGTAGGTCCTGGTGCGATAAGGCGAGGATCTGATTGTCGAGTGTGTAATAGCGTTAAAGCGTCCATGAATATTCCGTAAATGCTTAAGTACGATGCCCCTTAATAATCGGGGCAGAAAACCCAAGCTTATCATTTATCTTTATTACCAATAAAGCTATTCGATGCTTTTCTAGTTAACCAATAATCTAAACTAACGTAACGCCCGCCACCTGCAAAAAATAAACTTAAGAGCATAACAAAGTATATTGCGGAAAATTCAATACCATTATTTAATATTACAGGCTTCCCTTTCGCATAGAGGTACTCTGTATAACCATGTGTTTCTAACAACTCGCGCATTTTCGTTAATCTTTCACTGGCTTCATTGGAATTTACTAAACTGGCTTCACTACCTGGTATTGCAAGCCAATTGAGAGCTCTTGCAGGGCTGGTACTGGCATCGGTAGGTGTTACAGCAAACCAGCCATTACTTGCATGCACGGTCGTCGCTGCGACCAGCATGGTGATCATTAAAGGAATTGCGGTTAAACGGGTAAATAAACCTAATAAAATGAAGATCCCCCCTAAAAACTCAGTCCATGCAGATAAAAAGGCTAATACAGAGGGCATGGGTAGGCCTAAACCCCATTCACTATTACCAAACCAAGCAACAATATCCTCAGATGCTAAAAAGTATTGATAAAAGTGAGTGACATCTCCACTTAAAGCAAGTTTATTAAAGCCTGCAATGATCATCACTGGGGCTAAAATCAAGCGAATTAATAGACTCGGTAGTCCATCTAAAAACTGCAGTTTCTTTAAGGTGTGTTGGTAAAGGGGTATTAGGTGTGTGTTCAACATAGCGGTCTCGTGACTAAATAGATTAATCACACAGACCGCACGTTTCCTAGTTTACTTTCAATTAAATTTTACGAGCGACTTGTAGTGCTTCAAAAATCGCACGTTTTGCATCAATTGCAGCAGCTAGTTTTGCGCCACCAATCACGTGAACCTTAGCGTTTTCGGTTTGATTGTCGAAAGTTTCAGTATTTGAAACCTGACCAATACAAGCAATCACGGTATCAACATCGAGGATTTGCTCTTCACCTTTTACAGTAATTTTCAAACCTTGCTTATCAAAGCTTAGGTACTGACACTCAGCTATTTGTTTAACACCGTGCTGTTTGGCAACTTGACGGTGGATCCAACCTGTTGTTTTACCCAGTTCACTACCAAAACGCCCTGCACTTCTTTTAAGCATGTAAAGTTGGCGATTGTCTTTTTCAGGCGCGGCATCACATTCAATACCCCATTGAGTTTTGAATTGCTCAATTGTTTGGCCTTTGTGTTCACTTAAAAAGGCAACCATATCAAAACCGATACCACCGGCACCTAGAATCGCAATTTTGTCGCCTAGTTCTACTTCCCCACGAATGACTTCATCATAAGCAAATACACGCTTGCCATCACTGCATTCTATTTTGGCTTCGCGCGGACGTACACCTGTAGCAAATACAACATCATCGTATTGATTAAGCATATTGTCGGTAAATTCAGTACCGATCTGTAAATCGACATTTAAGCGCTTTAGCTCATTGGTAAAGTAGTTAAGAGTATGATTAAAGTCTTCTTTACCTGGTACTTGCATGGCTAAATTAAATTGGCCACCCATTTGTTCTTTACGTTCAATTAAAGTGACTTTATGACCTTTCGCTGCTAAGTAACAACTTGCAGCAAGGCCTGCAGGGCCAGCACCCACAACCAGTACTAATCGAGCAGATGGTGCTTTTTCAAGGCTGTAATCTAACTCAAAGGCCGCTTGTGGGTTAACCAAACAGGTTGCACGTTTATTTTTAAACACATGGTCTAAGCAGCCCTGATTACAACCAATACAAATATTGATTTGCTCAGACTTATTATTAACGTATTTATTGAAAAACTCTGGATCTGCTAATAAAGGACGTGCCATCGAAATTAAATCAGACTCGCCAGCTTCTAAAATTCCATTGGCAATTTCTGGCGTGTTAATACGGTTAACCGCGATAACTGGCACTGAAACCGTATCTTTTAAGCGTTTTGATGCTTCTTTAAATGCACCTGCTGGTACCATACTGGCAATAGTTGGTACACGAGCTTCGTGCCAACCAATACCCGTGTTAAAGATATCAACGCCAGCTTGTTCAAGTGCTAGTGCTTGTTGTTTTACTTCATCAGGCGTTGATCCATTAGGAATTAAATCCATCACAGACAAACGAAATACAATAATGAATTTTTGACTTACTTTTGCGCGAACAGCTTTAACAATATCTACAGCCAAGCGCATCCGATTTTCTAAACTACCACCATAGTTGTCTGTTCTTTTATTAGTATGGTTAGCCATAAACTCATTAATTAGATAACCTTCAGAACCCATTATTTCAACACCGTCATAACCTGCTTTTTCAGCCATTTTTGCTGAGTTAGCAAAGTCTTTGATGGTTTTTTTGATTGACCCTAACGACATTTCTTTAGGTTTATACGGATTAATAGGTGCCTGAATTGAGCTTGGCGCTTGGTTAAACGGATGATACGCGTAACGACCTGCATGCAATAATTGTAAGCAAATTTTTCCGCCATGTTGATGCACTGCATCAGTATATGCTTTGTGTTTGATCACATCATAAAATGAATTAAATGTTGATGCGAACGGAGATAGCTTGCCTCGAATATTTGGGCTATAACCACCAGTAATAATTAAACCCGTGCCGCCTTTGGCACGTGCCTCGTAGAATGCACGTAAGCGTTTGCGGTTATGCCAGCCTTCTTCTAAGCCGGTATGCATTGAGCCCATAACCAAACGATTACGAAGTTCGGTATGCGGTAATTGTAATTTTTGTTCTAACATTGTGTGCCCCGTTAACTGGTCGAACCTCTATTTGAAATAGATTTTGCGGCAATAACTTAGAATAATCAACTTTTCACTCGTAATTAATCTGTAGCAAATTGTCGTTTTAAACACTCTGTTACTATTTAACAGTTAATTTTAAAGTTATTCTAAGCTAAGATGAGATCACTACTAAGCTGTACTGAATTAAGGATTTATTTTGCTAGCAAAGATATTTAAAGGCATTTGGACCGGGATTAATTTTTCCCGCCGTTTGGTCCTAAACATATTATTTGTATTACTAGTAATACTCTTCTTTGTTGCCATCACAGGCGAAGAAGACCAAGTAAAAGTAGCAGACGGAACCGTGC
The DNA here is from genome assembly GCF_019134595.1 of Pseudoalteromonas shioyasakiensis. NCBI lineage: Bacteria > Pseudomonadati > Pseudomonadota > Gammaproteobacteria > Alteromonadales > Pseudoalteromonadaceae > Pseudoalteromonas > Pseudoalteromonas shioyasakiensis. The sequence goes on from NZ_CP077770.1 coordinate 1,984,348, forward strand.
TACGCCTAAACTTAAATGGCCCTATTGTTGAAGAAAAAACTTATGTTGACCCTGTAGAAGCAGCAATCAACGATGCAACTATGGGTAAAGAAGCACCATCAGAAATTCTTCTTGATGATGTTGTTGAAGTGATCAACCAAGCAACTAAAGATGATCGCATCAGTGTGATGCTTCTTGATCTACAAAAAATGCCAAGTGCACACATCAATAAGCTAAAACAAATAACCAAAGCAATTGATGCCTTTAAAGATGCAGGCAAGCAAGTTATCGCAACAGGCTATTACTATACACAAGCTCAATACTATATTGCCGCCCACGCTAATGAAGTGTCTATGCACCCTTATGGTGGTGTGAGCATTGAAGGCTACGGTATGTTCCCACTGTACTTCAAAGATGCGCTTGAAAAGTTAAAAGTGACTCAACATATTTTCCGTGTGGGTACTTATAAGTCAGCAGTTGAGCCATTTATTCGTAATGACATGTCAGAAGCGGCAAAAGAAGCGAATAGTGTTTGGTTAACTGCACTTTGGAATGAGTATAAAACTGACGTTGCTGCGAGCCGTCCATTCGATAAAAGTAATTTCGATGAAGATATGGATGTTTATCTTGCAAAAATGCAAGCAGTTGATGGCAACTCAGGTCAGTACGCGCTAAATAATCAGTGGGTTGATTCTTTAAAAACATCACAACAAATTCGCCAACAGCTTATTGAGTTAGTTGGTGCGGAAGAAACAGGCAAAACCTTTAAGCAAGTAAGCTTCCGTGAGTATTTATCGCTTGTAAAACCACCTGTTGAGTTCGATAACCCAATCACTGAAAAAGTAGCTGTTGTTGTTGCTAAAGGCACCATTGTCGATGGCGAGCGTAAAGCAGGTGAAATTGGTGGTGACTCTACAGCAGCCCTACTTCGTAAAGCGCGTCTTGATGACAAAGTGAAAGCCGTTGTACTTCGCATCGATTCAGGTGGCGGTAGTATGTTTGCTTCTGAAGTTATCCGTGCTGAAGTATTAGCACTTAAAGCAGCGGGTAAACCGGTTATCGCTTCAATGAGCTCAGTGGCAGCCTCAGGTGGTTACTGGATTGCATCTGCTGCCAATGAAATTTGGGCAGCCCCTAGCACAATTACAGGTTCAATCGGTGTATTCGGTACTTTCATGACGTTTGAAAATACCATGGCTGAATTAGGTATTTACTCAGATGGTGTTGCAACAACAGACCTTGCTGGCTTCTCTATTGCACGCCCACTTGACGAGAAAATGTCAGATATCATTCAAATGAGCGTTGAAAATGCATACAAACGCTTTTTAAATGTTGTAGCTGAAGCGCGTAACATGACCCCTGAGCAAGTTGATAAAATTGCCCAAGGCCGTGTATGGATTGCAACTCAAGCAAAAGAACTCGGTTTAGTTGATAAACTTGGTGATAAACAAGATGCAATTAAGGCGGCAGCTGAGCTTGCTAAGCTTAATCATTATGATGTTAAAACCATCAAGCAATCGCTCACACCACAAGAGCAAATGCTGCAAGATATCTTTGGCACAGCGGCTGTTAAGAGCTTCTTTGCTAAGTCTGATTCATCGCAATCAGTACTAGCAACACAAGCCAACTTACAAAGCCTTATTAATCAGTTAAGTAGTGAAATTGATAACCTAAAAGATTACAACGATCCACAAGGCGTTTACGCTCGTTGTTTAGTGTGTAATGTAATTCAATAAGTTACTTAGCTAAACGATTTTAGGTATACTAAGCCCAGTTATTTAACTGGGCTTTTTTTATGAAACGTAAACGTATATATATCGCCTATACAGGCGGTACTATCGGTATGAAAAAATCGAGCCGTGGCTATGTTCCGGCAGAAGGTTTTTTAACCGAAACAGTGGTCAATAATGCAGAGTTTAATCGTGATGAAATGCCTTTGTTTGATATTCACGAATATTGCCCGCTCATTGATTCTTCAGATATGTCCCCTGCCCACTGGCAATTAATTGCTGACGATATTAAGAGTAAATACCAAGACTATGATGGCTTTGTGGTTTTGCATGGCACCGATACCATGGCCTACACAGCTTCTGCTTTGTCTTTCATGTTCGAAAACCTAACAAAACCTGTAATTGTGACAGGCTCACAAATTCCATTGTCGCAACTTCGTTCTGATGGCCAAGTAAACTTACTCAATGCCATGTATTTAGCCGCTAATTACCCAATTGCCGAAGTAAGCCTGTTTTTCAATAATCAATTATTCCGTGGTAACCGTGCAACAAAAGCCCATGCTGATGGCTTTGATGCATTTGCATCACCGAACCTTGAACCATTAGCCCTGTCTGGAATTAATATTCAACTGATCAAAGGGCAACTTAGCCCTTACGTTGATAACGAACTACAGGTGTCAAATATCACGCCACAGCCAATTGGAGTGCTTTATCTCTATCCAGGGATCAGCCCAAAAGTGGTTAAAAGTTTAGTTAATGACGACATCAAAGCTCTTGTGTTATTAAGTTTTGGCGTGGGTAATGCCCCGCAAGATCCGGCGTTCTTGGACATTCTTAATGATGCAAGTAAACGCGGTATGGTGATCGTTAATCTAACACAGTGCTTAAAAGGCCAAGTTAATATGGGCGGTTATGCAACTGGTAATGCCTTATTAAATTGTGGTGTGATCAGTGGCTACGATATGACTTTAGAAGCGTGTTTGACCAAGTTACACTACTTATTTAGTCAAAAGCTTGAAGTAGAAACAATTCGTCACTTGATGCAAGACAACCTGCGCGGTGAGCTAAGTCGTTAATGAAGCAAGTACAAAAAAGGCACCAATGGGTGCCTTTTTTAATCTATTTGATAATTAACGAACTTTTTCGTCAATCTCAACTAAGTCTGTTAAATGGCATTGCTCACCGCTGTGAGTTTTAATGCCATGTTCACCGAAGTAGTCACGTTGTGCTTGAACTAGGTGACCATTACTTGGTGTGGTTAACGTCGCAATGTAAGTTTGTGTTGCAGTTAACACAGGGAAAGCTAAACCAGATGCAACTGCTGCACCCGTTACCTTACGTAATGCTGCTGATTCACGCTGCATAGAATCAATAAATTCTACACCTTCAGCTACATTGTCTAAGTAATCAGCACGGATGATACAACCTGCGCGCCACGTTTGTAGCGTTTTAGAAAGATCAACTTTCCACTGATGAGCACGAGACGCACCTTTGATAAGAGCTAAACCTTGACGATAAGCAAGTAAACTTGCCAATGTGAATGCATCTTTTAGCTCGGCTAAATCTAAATCAACGGTATCAGTTGCTTTAGCAGCGTAAGTCATTTCTTTAGCAGCGTGTGTATCGCAGGTATTTGTTAAGTGACGTGCTTGAACAGCTGCAACTAGTGATGGCACTGCAATACCTAGCTCTAGTGCATTTTGTGCAGTCCATAAACCCGTGCCTTTCGCGCCAACTTTATTGTCGATTAAATCAACTAGCGGCTCACCTTCTGTTGTTTCAAGGCTTAAGATATGGCTTGAGATTGACAGTAAATAGCTATTTAAAGTGCCTTCTGACCATTCATTGAAAATGTCAGCCACTTCTTTTGGTGAACGATTAGTACCTAAACGTAATAATTGATACATTTCTGCAATTAATTGCATTAACGCATATTCGATACCGTTATGAACCATTTTCACAAAATGACCACTTGCAGATTGGCCTACACGCGCAAAACACGATTCACCTTTGTAGCTTGCGGCTACTTTTTCAAACCACGGCTCAACACGCTCCCAGCCGCCTTCTGAACCACTTGCCATCATAGCAGGACCGTGACGTGCACCTTCTGCGCCGCCTGAAATCCCCATAGTGGCAAATTCAAATTTGTTTTGATACTTAAGTTTACGGCTAATGCCATCTTTGTAGTTACTGTTGCCGCAATCTACGATAATGTCATCACAGTCAACACCTGCTTCTGCAAGCTCTGTACATACTTTATCAACCAATTCACCAGCAGGAACTAAAAGTAGAATCGAACGAGGCGGCTCTAAGCGTCTAACCATATCATTTAAATCAGACACAATATGTAAACGGTCTGCCAAACCTAGTGCTTTCGCACAGCTTAGTAACTCGGCACCCGCATCTGGGTTTTTATCATAAGCTACTAATGTCAGCCCTTTTTCAATCAGGTTGAGGGCAAGATTTTTACCCATAACGCCTAACCCTACTAATGCAACTTGCATTTAGTGTCCTCCTCGGTAACAACTATTGGTTAGTTAATCAAAATAATTACGCGCGCATTATACCCAAGCAGCCCAAAAATGCGAGCTTGACAGCCAACTTGAGAGAAATCATCGAAATCATGAAGCGACGTTGCCCTCAGTATATCAAAATAACCAAGGCATCGGACCAGATTTTTATAATACCCTTTAAAAAGGTATGTGTATTGACGCTACCTGACACCGGTGTCATAATAACGTCATTCACCCTTTGTATACTCTATAATTAATACAAAGAGCCAGATTCTCATAAGTAAAAACAATCATTTTTTACTTATGAGTTCTACATTGTGCTTATGTATAAGCCTATATTAAAGGTTTATAGCACGACATTTTAATAGATAACCATCAATTCGCTTAATATATTTGAGCGCACAGGAGAATTTGATGCTAAGACGCACAAAAATTGTTGCGACCCTTGGACCGGCAACCGATCGCGATAACAACCTAGAAAAAATTATTCGTGCAGGTGCAAATGTGGTTCGTTTGAACTTTTCACATGGCGTAGCACAAGATCACAAAGACCGCGCTGAAGCGGTACGCAGCATTGCTAAGCGTTTAGGCAAACACGTTGCTATCCTTGCAGACTTACAAGGCCCGAAAATTCGCGTATCAACGTTTAAAGACGGTAAAGTAAACCTAGAAGTTGGCGCAAAATTTACCCTTGATGCAAAAATGGAAAAAGGCCAAGGCGACGTTAATGCGGTAGGTATCGACTATAAAGAGCTACCTAACGACGTTAAACCAGGCGACTTACTGCTATTAAACGACGGTTTAATTCAGTTAACGGTAGATAGCGTTGACGGTGACCTTGTGCACACGACTGTTACTGTTGGTGGCGTACTTTCAAACAACAAAGGTATCAACCGTTTAGGCGGAGGTTTAACAGCCCCTGCTTTCACTGATAAAGATAAAGAAGATTTAATCACTGCCACTGAGATTGGCGTTGATTACATTGCTGTTTCATTCCCACGCAGTGGTGATGACATGCGTTATGTTCGCTCTTTAGCAGAAGATGCTGGCTCAAACGCACAACTATTAGCAAAAATCGAACGTGCAGAAGCAGTTGAAACTGTTGAAGCAATTGACGATATCGTGCTTGCTTCTGACGCAGTGATGGTTGCTCGTGGTGACTTAGGTGTTGAAATTGGTGATGCGGCGCTTGTTGGTAAACAAAAGCTTATCATTCGCCGTGCTCGTTCACTTAACCGTACAGTTGTGACTGCAACACAAATGATGGAATCTATGATCGATAATCCTATGCCAACACGTGCAGAGGTTATGGACGTAGCAAACGCCGTGTTAGATGGTACTGATGCAGTTATGTTATCTGCTGAAACAGCTGCTGGTGACTACCCTGAAGAAACCGTAGCTACTATGGCTCGTGTTTGTTTAGGTGCTGAATCACAAAAAGAAACGCACGTTTCTAAGCACCGTTTAGATAGCCGCTTTTCATCAAATGCTGAATCAATTGCGTTATCTGCAATGTATGCAGCTAACCACTTAGATTCTGTTAAGGCAATTGTTACACTGACTGAATCAGGTAGCACTGCTAAATTGATGTCGCGTATCAGCTCTGGTTTACCAATTTATTCATTATCACGTCACCCAAGCACACTGGGTCAAACAGCACTTTACCGTGGCGTTTACCCTGTATTCTTTGATTCAACGAAGTGTGAAGATGAGAGCATGGTACGTGATGCATTAAACACACTTGTTGAGCAAGGCTCTCTAGTAGCAGGTGATACTGTGATTTTAACTCACGGTGATGCAATGGAAACTATTGGTGCAACAAACACTATGAAGATTGTAACAGTTTAATCTGTTACAAATTTTCATTAAAAAAGGCGCAATTAATAATTGCGCCTTTTTTATTTTTAACTTACTAACTTTTGAACAGCTATTAGCTCGCCAGAGCAGCTTTCACTTTATCGCGATAGCTTCGGCTTACTTTTAGTTCTTGGCCGTTATCTAACACTAACAGGTATTCGCCGCTTACTTGAGTTACAAGTTTGCTAATTTGCTTAGTATTAACAATGGCACTGCGGTGAACTCGCACAAATAGTTGTGGATCAAGCTCTTGTTCTAGCTCTTTCATTGTTTTACGAAGAATATGCGTTTGCCCGTCTTGGCAGTGAAGACACATATAATCACCAGCCGCATCAACCCATTGAATTGTAATGACTGGCACACGAACAATTTCGCCCTGCTCTTTTACAGCTAATGATTCTGGATAACGACGGTCAGCAAGGCTATCGCCCGTTGCTAACTTCTTTAAAATTTCTTCGCAATTATTGCCTGTAATGCCAGCAACAAAGCTCGCTAGTTTTTTCTTATGGGCGTTATCTTGTTGCGTTTTTAAATAGGTATGCACTTTTTCTACCGCCTGTTTTAGTCTGTTGTCATCGACTGGTTTAAGAATATAATCCAACGCATGAATCTCGAATGCTTTAACTGCAAACTGGTCAAAAGCCGTGACAAACACAATAGCCGGTAATGGATTTACACTCTCGCTAAGTGCTCTTGCAACTTCAAAACCGTTCATATTTGGCATTTGAATATCTAAGAAAACCAATTGAATATTGCCCGATAAGCATTCATCAATTGCTTCTTGACCATTGCTACATAAACGAATGACTTCTAAATCGTCAAACTCAGAAAGTCGAACAGCTAAGCCTTTTCTAGCTAGCGGTTCATCATCAACGATCAAAGTTCTAATTTTGCTCATTTCTTAACAGCCTTTTCAAACGGAACGCGCAGATTAACTTTTAATCCACTTAGCGTATTGTCAGAGAGAACAAACGAGTAGTTGTTCTCATAAAGTGTTTTTAAGCGGTCCTGTGTATTAGCTATGCCAACGCCTTGAGAATTAACCAGTTGGCCATTTTTAAGCTCAGTGCCAGGACCATTATCGCCTACTTCCAATAATAGTTCATTTGCAAAAACTTGTGCTTTAATATCAATCACACCACCTTCATTTAGTTGCGCTATCGCATATTTTATCGAGTTTTCGATAATGGGTTGGAGGATCAAGCTTGGTACCAAGGCTTCTTTTGCCTGCTCGCTTACATCTACATTAACTTGTAAACGTTCATCAAAGCGTACTTTTTCAATTTCTAAGTACAGCATGAGGGCATGAATTTCTTGCTCTAACGGCACCTTTTTTATTGGGTCGGTATTGAGTGTGTATCGTAAGAAGTCACTCAATTTTGACACCATTAAATTTGCATCTTTGTTCTCTTTTACCAAAATTAAGGTTGAAATTGCATTTAGGGTATTAAATAAAAAGTGCGGATTAAGTTGATAGCGCAGCATTTTCAGCTGAGCTTCGTGAGCCATAGTGGTTGCTTTTAGGGCCTTTTGACGCTCACTTTGCAATAGCTGGTAATACTTAATACCAAAATACAAACCACTCCAACAAAGAATGATATAAACCGAATCTAAACCTTGTTGAAAGTAATAAAACCATTCATTTGGTCGGTAACCGTGACGGTAGATTTCCCACAAATTGAATTTTTGTACAACGGCCCATAATGTGCCTGTTACATAGGAAGCACCAAAAACGACAAGCATTAATACCCAAGGTGAGGCATTCCACACTTTGCGATACATATAACGTAAAGGTACTGTCATTAAACAGCCTGCATAAGCGTTTAATACAATAACAAATACGTAAATATCACGCATTTCAAAGACTTTTGAGCCGATATAATTAACTAACGCATAACCTATCCAGCCTGCAATTTGCAAAACCCAGAAAAAGCGTTGTCGATTATCAACTAATGATTGCCAATTCAAAATATCAGATTACCTTTCATAATTATTTTTATTATACCGATAGTCACGAGAACAAAGCACTGCCGCCTATCTTAATTTTTTATAGCCTTACCGCATTCTTCAGACATTAAAAAAGCGAAGGCCACAACAGCCTTCGCTTTTTATCTGCTTTATTTTTAAGCTAGTTTATCTGAAGCCACTTTATAATTTGGATCTTCAATCACATTCACTTCAACTAAATCACGCGCATTGTGTAATAGTTGAATACAATCAGGGCTTAAATGACGCAAATGCAGTTTCTTACCCACTTTAGCGTATTTGTCTGCAAGACTGTCAATTGCTTCAATCGCACTGTGATCAGCAACACGGCTATGTTTGAATTCAATGATCACGTCTTCTGGGTCATTTTTAACATCAAATAACTCGGCAAAGTTCTTAACCGAACCAAAGAATAAAGGACCATGAAGCTCATACACTTTAGAGCCTTGCTCATCGATGTAATTGCTTGTGTAAATGTGTTTCGCATGCTGCCAAGCAAAAACTAAAGCAGAAACAATCACACCCACACATACCGCTATCGCAAGATCTGTTGCTACGGTTACGCCTGAAACAAGCACGATAACAAAAGCATCAGACTTAGGCACCCGCTTCATCATCTTGAAGCTTGCCCACTCGAATGTACCAAGAACAACCATAAACATAACGCCAACTAAGGCAGCAAGTGGGATCATCTCGATGAGGCTGGCTGCAAAAATGATGAATGCTAGCAGTATTAATGCAGCACTAATACCAGATAAACGTGAACGACCGCCCGAGTTAATATTGATCATTGATTGACCAATCATCGCACAACCACCCATTGCACCAAAGAAACCACAGGTAATGTTGGCTGCGCCTTGACCGATACACTCTTTGTTACTGTGACCACGGGTTTCAGTAATTTCGTCAATTAAAGTCAGTGTTAATAACGATTCAATTAAACCAATTGCCGCTAAAACTAAGGCATAAGGGAAGATAATTTTTAATGTTTCAAGGTTAAATGGCACCATAGGAATATGGAACTCAGGCAAGCCACCGGCAATCGTTGCTTGCTCATTACCTGTCATCCCTTTTAAGAAATCAAGTACAGTGCGCGCTTCTAAATCAAAACCAATCACAATCGCTGTTACAGTTACAATGGCTGCCAGCGATGAAGGCACAGCAGTGGTTAGCTTAGGTAAGAAATGAATAATAGCCATAGTTAAGGCCACTAAACCAAGCATAATATAAAGTGCTTGTCCTTCCATCCACTGTTGACCGCCCATACCGTCTGGTACTTTAAATTGACCCAGTTGTGCTAAGAAGATTACAATCGCAAGACCATTTACAAAGCCCAGCATTACTGGGTGTGGGACCATGCGAATAAACTTCCCTAGCTTGAAGATACCTGCGAGAACTTGCAGTATCCCCATCAATAAGACGGTTGCAAATAAATACTCTACGCCATGATCTAAAACTAAACTTACCATTACAACGGCGAGTGCACCGGTAGCACCAGAAATCATACCTGGACGACCACCAAAAATAGCCGTAATTAAGCCAACAATAAATGCAGCATATAAACCAACCAAAGGCTCAACATTAGCAACAAAAGCAAACGCAACCGCTTCTGGTACCAATGCCAACGCAACGGTCAGGCCTGATAGAATATCGTTTTTAGCAGAGCTTGGCGCTTTGCTGAGTAAGTTAAACATTAAGATCCTCTTTATAGTGAATGCATTTCGGCAAGGCGCAGAATTTTAGCAAAATCCGCAAAAGTTAACAATTATTAACAACAAAACGGCTAGTACCTAAAAGCACTAACCGTTTCCGAAAAATAAAACGTAGTAGAAAAAGACTAAAGAGGTAAAGACGTACTACGCTTAACGCATGTCATGGTCACGTTTGAGTGAACTTCTTGAACAAACTCAAGGTTTAGTAGGTTATCACGAACAAACTGCTCATAACCTTCAATACCTTTTGAAATAATACGAAGCATAAAGTCCATCGTACCCGCCATGCTGTAACACTCGGTTACTTCATCATAGCTCATAATTAAACGCTCAAACTCAGCTAGGTTCGTTCTACCGTGGTTAGATAGACGAACATGGGCATAAACCAACATATCAAAGCCAAGCTTTTTCTCGTCAAGCAAAGCAACTTTACCTTTGATATAGCCATCTTGCTCAAGCTTAGCAATACGACGCCAACATGGAGATTGAGATAAACCAACTTTATCGGCAATTTCTGCCGTAGATAAGCTAGCATCCTGCTGTAATAATGCCAAAATTTGGCGATCTACTTGGTTCAGAGACATTTTATTTCTTTTTCTGTAAAAATACTGGTTAAATTATATAACTGATTTAAAAATCAGTCTGCCTATTTTCTACTATTTATGCAAAAAAATTGCAATTTTATACCGATCCATTTATAAACTACTTAGCTATTGTTACGCGTTGGCATTAACCAAAACGTCCGCTAATAAATGGATTTGTTTTTCGCTCATGCCCTACGGTGGTATTCGGACCGTGGCCTGGCAAAATAGCAACGTCATCAGAGAATGATAAAATCTCAGACTTAATTGATTCGATTAATTGCGCACTATCCCCTTTCGGGAAGTCAGTACGACCGACAGAGCCTTGGAAAATAACGTCACCCACTATCACTTGCTCTGAACCTTGGTGGTAAAAAACAACATGACCAGGCGTATGCCCTGGGCAATGGCGTACCGATAATTCAAGTTCACCCACTGTGATTGTATCGCCATGATTTAGCCACTTCGTTGGATAAAATGGTGTAATTGGTGCAAAACCAAACATTTGCGCTTGCATTGGCAAGGCATCAAACCAAAATTTATCATCTAAATGTGGGCCAATGATATCTACACTAAAATGCTCTGCGAGTTGCTTTGCAGCACCCACATGGTCTAAGTGGCCATGTGTTAAATAAATTGCCTCTAATTGGCAATTTAAAGCAGCAAGTTCTGCTTGAAGTTTTTCTGCATCGCCACCAGGGTCAACCAACGCCGCTTTATTCGTTTGCTCACAAATGATAATACGGCAATTTTGCGCAAAGCCAGTAACAGGAACAGCTTTCACTTTCATGTTATTGTCCTTTTTGTAACTGCTCAAACGCCATTAAAATTGGGTATTTCAAATAGCCTTGATCATAAAATGGTGTACGCTCATAGAGCCAATGCAAGCGCGCATCAGCATCTTTTGCAAATTTTTTATCTTCACGAATTTTTTTATCGAACTCTAAAGCCAATGCAGGTTTTTCTTTTAGCATTTGTCGTGCATAAGGCATCAGTGCATAGTTTTCTACGTATTCAGTACGCTGAAAAATAGTATTAAACTCACCCCAAGCAAAGAATGAATCTGGCGCTTCTGGGTGTAATAAGTGCGTCGCCAGCTCTGAGTATGGCTGCTCAGTTGAGACTTTATACCAGCCGGTCATATCGACATTTTCAACGGTGTTGTAATCAAATGTCGCCTCTACACGAAAACGTCCTTCAAAAGGTGCTTTTGCAAATGAGTAATCAGCAACGCTTGCTTGCGTTAATGGCTCAGAAACAGAGCCATTCAATGTCATTACCTCTACGCCATGTAATTTAAGCTTACTTACCAATTGGCTGTATGCTGGCGGAATATAAAACGCTGTAGGAACGTTAACGGTCTTTTTAACCTCTTTCTGCCAGTAAATAGGCAAAGCGTCATAGTTTTTAGTCTCACCTAAATATTTAACTTCAGGTTGCCCTGACAATGCGCTTTCAGTTCTTGAATAAGCGATACCTTTAAATTCGATGGTATCAGGCTCTTTTGCATAACCGCGTTCAACAACTAATTGTGTCGGTTTGAATTCGAGTTCTTTTTTAACCGCTTCATTAAGGGCTTTATCGTTTGTAGCTAAAGCATCAATGGCACCATCAATAAATACATAAGTACCTAATACGCGCTGCTTATAAGGTTTTAAAGAGTGGTTCTCAACTAAGATGGTCGGTAATGAACGTAAATCACCCCAGCCATTTGAAAAACGTGGTGTTGCCACCCAACCTGCTAAACCTTTTTTAAATTCGCGCTTGTCCATAACAAATACGAGAGGGCCAGGAATATGCCCTGCTTTTTCGAGTTTGGCATCAATAACAGGTTTAAACAGATTATCTAACGCTTGTGACACACTTGGTGATTCACTAGAAAATACCGGGTTATAGCCGTAGGTAACATCATATTGGTAATCAGCACCATCGGTTACATGGACATCCACGTATAAATCTGGCTTAAATTGATTAATAACCTGCATCACACCCCGTACTTCGGGTGTATCAAGCTTAGTGTAATCACGATTTAAATTTAAATTTAGACCATTCGTTCGAAAGCCCATTTCTACTGGGCCACGCTGATTAATACGGTTGTATTGGCTACTACGCTCGTGACCATCAACGTTTAAAATAGGAATAAACAGAATATTTACTTTGCTCAAAATATCGCGGCGTTTACCTGTTGCGATATCGCGTAGCAACATAAACATGGCGTCTTTGCCATCAATTTCACCGCTGTGAATACCTGCTTGAATAAAAATGGTTGGTTTTGTATCAGCAACAAGTTGTTTGGCATCAAACAAACCTTGCTCATTCGCCACTAACATTTTAACCGCACGACCCGCACTGCTTGTTGCAATTGTCGTTACTTTGAATTGTGTTGGGTTTGCAGCAACTAGGCGGTCTACAAACGCCATTGTGTCGGCATAATTAGGCGATAAAGTGCCTTCGCTTAATTCAAAATCTGTGGTTAAAGGTCCTTTTTCTTGCATTAAAGACACACTATCGCCTTGCCATGGCAACAATGGGGGTAAGTGGCTGTCTAAAGTTACTGCAGCAGATAAAAACACTAAACTCGCAAACATATCACTCTCAAGTGCGGTACTTATTCTATATTGGGGAAATTATAACAACTAATCTGAATGGATTGCGTAAACTGCGGTGATTCAACAAAAAAATGGAGCAAACGACATACGCTATGCAAAATTGTTGTTAGTTATGAGTATTAATTAAGATCAAAAAAAGGAGCACTAGGCTCCTTTTTAAACTTTATGAAAAGCGAAATTAAGCCGCTAGGCCTTCTTTTGCTTTTGCAACAAGCGCTGCGAATGCAACTTGGTCATAAACAGCGATATCTGCAAGGATCTTACGATCGATTTCTACAGAAGTCTTTTTAAGACCATTGATAAAACGGCTGTATGAAAGACCGTTTTGACGAGCTGCTGCATTGATACGTGCAATCCATAGTTGACGGAAAGTACGTTTCTTAGCACGACGGTCACGGTAAGCGTATTGACCCGCTTTAGTAACTGCCTGGAAAGCTACGCGGTAAACACGTGAACGTGCTCCGTAGTAACCTTTAGCTTGCTTTAAAACTTTTTTGTGACGTGCACGTGCGATAACACCGCGTTTAACTCTTGCCATTTCTGAAGACTCCTATTAAGCGAATGGTAACATACGTGAAACTAGACCATGGTCATTTTTATGAACCATCATCTTAGGACGTAAGTGTAATTTACGCTTAGAAGTTTTCTTAGTCAGAATGTGACGAAGATGCGCTTGTTTACGCTTGAAACCGCCAGAAGCAGTTTTCTTGAAACGCTTAGCCGCGCCTCTGTGAGTTTTTAGCTTGTAAGCCATTGCAATAACTCCAAATGTATTGCTTAAAAATTAGCAAGCAGGCGAGAGATATAAAAATAGCTCTACTTTTAAGGCCTAACTTACTGCCATATTCCGGTGAAGGCTCACTACAAAAGCAGTGCAACCTTACTTATAACCGGTTATTCCAGGTGAACAGTAAACTGTTACTTGTAGACCTGAAATAAAATCGGTGCGTAATATACCCTGTTTATTGCTTTTTAGCAATAGGTGCCATCATCATAACCATCTGGCGACCTTCAACACGATTTGGGAATGATTCTACTTGTGAAACATCTTCTAAATCAGTTTTAACACGGTTTAATAATTCGATACCAATTTCTTGGTGAGCCATTTCACGACCACGGAAACGGATAGTGATTTTAGCTTTATCACCCGCTTCTAAGAACTTGCGTAAGTTGCGAAGCTTAACCTGGTAGTCACCTTCATCCGTACCTGGACGGAATTTGATTTCTTTAACCTGGATTTGCTTTTGCTTTTTCTTTTGTTCTTTTAGTTCTTTGCTTTTTTCAAAGATGAACTTACCGTAGTCCATAACCTTACAAACAGGTGGCTCAGCATTAGGACTGATTTCTACAAGATCTACACCCGCATCATCAGCGATAGCTTGCGCCTCTTTTAATGACACGATGCCAGCTTGCTCGCCTTCGATGCCAATTAAACGAACTTCTTTAGCTGTAATATCTTCGTTGATACGATTTTTTTGAGCTGTTTGTTGCCCTTTCTTGCCGCCTCTAATGGTACGATCCTCCAAGAATATAAAATAAAAAGCGTGTAGTTGGCTGTTTGTTTTGCCCTACACGCTCATGATTTATTGTCGATTTTTAATTTCTTCGCTTACTTTTGCAACGAAATCATCAACATTAAATTTGCCCAGGTCTTCACCTGTGCGAGTGCGTACTGCCACTTCTTGTTGTTCAACTTCTTTATCGCCAACAACAAGTAAATATGGAATACGTTTTAACGTATGTTCACGGATTTTAAAGCCAATCTTCTCATTTCTCAAGTCAGCAGCGGCTCTAATTCCAAGTTTATTTAATTTTTGTACAATTTCTTGCACATAATCTGCTTGTTTGTCCGTGATGTTCATGATCACGACTTGCTTAGGAGCAAGCCACGTTGGGAACAAACCAGCGTATTCTTCAGTTAAAATACCGATGAAACGCTCAATTGAACCTAAAATTGCGCGGTGGATCATAACCGGTGTACGACGTTCGTTATTTTCAGCAACATAAGTTGCACCTAAACGACCTGGTAATGCAAAGTCTAACTGTACAGTACCACATTGCCATGCACGGTCTAAACAATCATAAAGTGTAAACTCGATCTTAGGACCGTAGAATGCACCTTCACCTGGTAGGTAATCAAACTCAATGTCGTTTGCTTTTAATGCATCAGCTAGCGCAAGCTCAGCTTTATCCCACATTTCGTCTTCACCGATACGCTTTTCTGGACGAGTAGATAGTTTTACAACGATCTTCTCAAAGCCAAACGTCTCGTACGTGTCGTAAACCATTTTGATACATGCAGAAACTTCATCCATGATTTGCTCTTCAGTACAGAAGATATGCGCATCATCTTGAGTAAAGCCACGTACACGCATTAAGCCGTGTAATGCACCTGATGGTTCGTTACGGTGGCAACAACCAAACTCTGCCATACGTAATGGCAGATCACGGTATGATTTTAAACCTTGGTTAAAGATTTGTACGTGACCCGGGCAGTTCATTGGTTTGATTGCGTACTCACGCTTTTCAGATTCAGTTGTGAACATCGCATCTGCGTATTTGTCCCAGTGACCTGATTTTTCCCATAAACCACGGTCCATCATTAATGGACCTTTAACTTCTTCGTAATCGTACTCACGTAATTTTTCACGAACGAAGTCTTCTAGTTCACGGTAAATGCTCCAGCCATCGTTATGCCAAAACACCATGCCTGGCGCTTCTTCTTGCCAGTGCCATAAATCAAGTGCTTTACCAATACGACGGTGATCACGTTTTTCAGCTTCTTCTAAGCGTTTTAAATACGCTTTAAGTTGCTTTTTATCTGCCCATGCTGTGCCGTAGATACGTTGCAGCATCTTGTTTTCAGAATCACCGCGCCAATAAGCACCTGCCACTTTCATGATTTTGAAATGTTGACAGAACTTCATGTTTGGTACGTGTGGGCCACGACACATGTCAATGTATTCTTCGTGATGGTATAAGCCCGGACGGTCATCTTTAGCGATATTCTCGTCTAGGATTTCCATTTTATATGTTTCACCACGCGCTTCAAAAGTATCGCGTGCTTCTTGCCAGCTTACGGTCTTTTTAACAACGTCGTAGTTTGTTTTAGCAAGCTCAAGCATACGCTTTTCGATAGCATCTAAATCATCTTGGCTTAAAGAGTGCTCCATATCGATATCGTAATAGAAACCGTTATCGATGGTCGGACCGATTGCCATTTTTGCTTCAGGGAAAAGCTGCTTAACCGCATGACCAATAAGGTGCGCACATGAGTGACGGATGATCTCTAAACCATCATCATCTTTTGCTGTGATAATTTCTAAACGCGAATCTTCGGTAATTAAGTCACATGCATCAACACGGTTACCATTAACGCGGCCTGCAATCGTTGCTTTGGCAAGACCAGGACCGATATCGCTTGCTACGTCATATGTACTTACAGGGTTTTCAAAACTACGCTGACTGCCGTCAGGGAGGGTAATAACTGGCATTATAAATCCTTAATACAGTGGTGATGCCTACAATGCATCACATGTAATATTTTTAAAAAAATTTTATGTAACTCTGCAACGCTTTTACGAATAAGCATTGCTATTTAAGCTTGTATTTACTGAGTCTTCGCAAATACAAGCAGCTATTGTCGCCGCTCACGTTCTCAAATACAAGTAGTTAGAAGAGTAAATTGACAATTAGTTAAGTCATTTCATACTTAGTGAGTCAGTACTTTTAGAGTGATGAAGATGCCAAACACGCGTACGTTCAAATTTGCAACGTTTAACTTATTAAATTATACCGCGCCACCCTACTCGTTTTATCAATTACATGAACGTTATAACAATACGCAATGGCTGCAAAAACAATTGTTTGTAGCTAATTTCTTGAGCGAGTCAAACCCTGAAGTGGTGGCTTTTCAAGAAGTGTTTAGTCAACATGCATTAGAGGTGCAATGTAAAGAAGCAGGTTATGACTTCTTTAAAACAGTCGATAGCCCATCCCATGATGCGTTATACCCACAAGTATTGTTCAACCCTGTAGTTGCCATTGCCAGTAAATACCCGTTTAAATCAGTCGAAGCGCTTTCTCCTTGCCCTGAATTACTTGAGTATTTAAACAATCAAAATGAGTTCAAATTTAATCGCACTCCGATTAAATGCATGATTGATTTACCTGATTTTGGTGAAGTCTGTTTTTACGTTGTTCACTTTAAGTCACAGCGTGTGCAATCAATGGCGCATATTCTTAATATTCACAACCTTGAAGATCCGTTGCTGCAGTTGTTACACCAAACAGTAGGTACCATGCAGTCTCAAATATCGCGTTCATTAGAAGCATCCATTGTTTATTATGATGCGCTAAAAACCCAGCGAGAAAAGCAATGTGCAACACTCGTTATGGGTGATTTTAACGATGTACTTACCAGCCCTACTTTATCGTTTATGACACAAGGGTTTCATCCTACACGTTGTGAGCCCTGCATAGAACATAACGAACCCGTTGTTGGCCTAACCGACAGCTACGAGTTTAGCCGCTCGTTTTATGATAATAAAAACAAACCCTTTAGCCATTATTACCAAGGTAAAGGTAATGTACTAGATTATATTCTTGCATCTGCACATTTTAATCCCGATTGCCAAGTTTCAAAGGTGAAAGCGCTCGACTATGAAAGTTATGACAAGCATATTTCCCCTACACAACTCACCGAAGACATTAGTGTAAGTGACCATAGTGTTATCGCTATAAAAATTCATTTTTAAAGCAACTGTTTTTCATAACGTTACTTGCTATAATTGCGAAAATTAAGTTATTTAGAGAATGACCATGAGAACATGCGGTGTAGAAATTACAGGTAGCGACGTACTACTGTGTATCTTAACCAAAGACAATGACGTATTTGATATCCGTGATGTCAGACAAACACGTTTTACCTTAGGTAACGGTAATGACACAGAAGTAATGCGTAAATTCCAATTTGATTTCAAAAAATTAATGGAAGATTACCAAATTGACTCTGTAGCAATCAAAGAGCGCCAAGCTAAAGGTAAATTCGCTGGTAGTGCGAAAGGTTTCAAAATGGAAACGGCTATTCAGTTAATCGAGCGCTTAGATGTGCAAGTTTTATCTGCAACTGAAATCAAAGAGCAGCTTAAGCGCAACCCAGTGCCTATCGATTTTGAAGACACAGGCCTGAAAAAATTCCAAGAAAACGCATTCATTAGTGCTTACGTGTACATCATGCGTAAAACTTATAAGCAAGATGAGCCAAAAGCTTAATTGCTGCTTATTCCCAAAAAAACGTGCTACGGCACGTTTTTTTATACCTCAAAACCCATCCTTTACTCTGCTTTATTAAAATTACACTCTGTACATTAGTCTTATAAAGCTTTTCTTTGTCGACAATCTATGTTTAGTTAATCAGGTACGCATGTTTTGAAATCATCCTAATTGATTGTTTCAATTCTTTTGCATCAAGTCCATGACAACAAATTAACCGGACACGGAGAATACAATGCAGACAAAGAACACACACATTAATGCGCTTCCACTTTCTCAAAGCTATTATCAAGGCCGTACAGACATTCCATTGATAGAACAAACAATTGGACAGTACCTTGATAATATTGTCGACAATTACCCTGATCACCCCGCAATTGTGGTTCATCATCAACAGATCCGATTAACCTATAGACAATACCAGCAGCAGATTAACCAGTTAGCAATGGGATTATTATCACTTGGCGTAAAACCTGGCGACCGGGTTGGTATTTGGTCTCCTAACAATATTGAATGGTGCTTAACCCAATTTGCTACAGCCAAGATTGGTGCAATTATGGTGTGCATCAACCCTGCATACCGACCAAGCGAATTAAAATACGCACTCAATAGTGTTGAGTGTTCAACACTTATCACAGCAAGTGAATTTAAAGCCAGTAATTATATAAACATGCTCAATGAGCTCGCACCGGAACTTAAAGATTCACAAGCAGGTAAATTAAATTTAAACGCTCTGCCACACCTAAAAAATATAATTCGTATTGGAGATGAGCCTGCTGCTGGCATGTTTAGCTTTACCGATATCATGCAGCGCGCAACAGATGCCCATAAGCTCGAGCTTGATGCAATTTCTGCCACTTTAAGCTGTGACCAAGATATCAATATTCAATTTACTTCTGGTACTACGGGTAATCCAAAAGGAGCGACCTTATCTCATAAAAACATTCTCAATAACGGATTTTTGATGGCCCAAGCGATGAAGCTGACACATGAGGATAAACTCTGTATTCCTGTACCGCTATATCACTGCTTTGGTATGGTGCTTGGCAATTTAGTATGTATAAGTAAAGGCGCCACCGCAGTTTTTCCGGGTGATTCATTCGACCCTAAAACAACCCTAGAAGTTGTTGAAAAGGAGCGCTGTACAGGCCTGCATGGTGTTCCAACGATGTTTATCGCCGAGTTAGAGCTTAAAGATTTTGCAAACTATGACTTATCTAGCCTACGAACAGGCGTAATGGCCGGCTCAACCTGCCCTGAGCAAGTTATGCGTAAAGTTCACTCATTAATGCATATGAAAGAAGTTGTAATTGGTTATGGCCAAACTGAGTGTAGCCCTATCAATAACGTGACCGAAACAGACTCGCCTCTCGAAAAACAAGTTACCACAGTGGGCCGTGCATTAGCCCATACTGAAGTGAAAATTATCGACGAGCTGGGTGATATTCAAAAAGTTGGCATACCGGGTGAAGTATGTAGTCGTGGTGCTGGAATTATGCGCTGCTATTGGAATGATGAAGAGAAAACGAAAGCAACAATTGATCAAGACGGTTGGTTACATTCTGGTGACTTAGGTGTGATGGACGAAGATGGCTTTGTTGCTATCGTTGGCCGAATAAAAGACATGATCATCCGCGGTGGTGAAAACATCTACCCAAGAGAAATAGAAGAAGTTCTCTACACCTACCCTGGTATTCAAGATGCGGCCATATTTGGTATTAGTGATGAAAAATACGGCGAAGAAGTGTGCGCTTGGATCCAACCTAAAGATGATGCAGTACTTGATGAAAGTGCCATTCGTGATTTCTTAAAAGACAAACTTGCCTATTTCAAAGTACCAAAGCACATACGCTTTGTTGAAGAATACCCAATGACAGTGACAGGCAAACTTCAAAAATTTAAAATGCGCGAACAAATGCAAGAGCTCCTAAGCGAAAAAGCCTTTTCGTAATCATTTTCTTGCAAAATACCCTCAAATTAAAAAAGCTCAGCACCGCTGAGCTTTTTTAATTTATTAAGACACCCACTTTTAAATATAAATAAATTAGACACCCATATTATGAAGAGATAATAATTCAGACACCCAACTTAATATTTCTCACTTCTCAAAATTATGACTAGACTTATATTGTTCAACTCATGGAGGAGAAGAGCATGGCAACCCCACGTAGAAACTTAATTAGCGTTTCAAACACGCCTTACTACCATTGTATTTCACGCTGCGTTCGTCGCGCTTATTTGTGTGGGCAAGACCCTCTAACGGGTCGTTCATATGAACACCGGCGCGATTGGGTTGAAAAGAAACTACTTCAACTTGGCAGGATATTTTGTATTGATATTTGTGCCTACGCGGTTATGAGCAACCACACTCATCTAGTCCTGCACATCGATATAGCAAAAGCTAAGCGTCTAAATAATAAAGCGATTCTTATTAGGTGGCACAAATTATTCAAAAGTACATTCCTTTGCCAACGATTCTTAAATGGCGAATTGCTAACACAAGCTGAACTCGCTGCGGTAAATATCAGAGTAAATTTATATCGAGAACGGCTCAGTAGCATCAGTTGGTTCATGCGTGTTCTTAATGAGGGTATTGCACGAAAAGCGAATCAAGAGGATGAATGTAAAGGTCGGTTTTGGGAAGGTCGTTTTAAGTCACAAGCCTTGCTGGATGAAGCTGCACTTGCTGCATGCCTTGCTTATGTTGATTTAAACCCAGTAAGAGCAAAAGCGGCTGATTTACCAGAAGAGTCTGACTACACCAGTATTAAATCTAGAATTAATGCAGCTCAAAATAATAAGCAACCAAAATCACTTATGCGCTTTGCAGGTAAACCACGTAAACATATGCCTAGAGGGCTACCATTTGAGCTCAAAACATATCTACAACTTGTAGATTGGACGGGCCGCTCAATACGAGATGATAAGCCTGGGAAAATACCAGAAGAGGCATTACCAATACTTGAAAGATTAAATATTTGTACAGAAAACTGGCTCACACTCACCACTTCCTTTACCCGCTCATTTAAAAATACAGCGGGTAAAGAGCAATCTATCTCTGCTTATACACATCAAATGAAACGAAAACGAAGAAGCTCTATAGCTAATAGCCAAGCTTTATTTTGTTAAATTCTTAAAACTTTCAACGACTACTTTTATTCTTCAATTTTTTATAAATAGTAAATGTCTACGTTCTGAAAATAACTTTAGCTAAAACTAAATGACCAACCCTTAAATCCAAATAACATAAAAGAACTAAACATCGTTTATATACAAAATTCGCTCAATCAAAAGCTGTGACTATCAAGTTTTTAAAAACTTAAAGTGGGTGTCTTTTTATAAAAAATGGATGTCACTTTAATTACGAAACATTACACAACTCCTTGTTTTAACATAGCATCTGCAACTCGTTCAAACCCCGCTATATTCGCACCAAGCACCAAATCGTGTTCATTAGAGTACTGTTTGGCGGTAGCTGAAATTGTATCGAAAATAGACTTCATAACTTGTTGAAGTTTTTCATCAACTTGCTCAGCTCGCCACTTTTGCATACTGGCATTTTGAGCCATTTCAAATTGACTCGTTGCAACTCCACCAGCATTTGCAGCCTTACTTGGCCCTAAAAATACATCATGCTCTTTAAAAACTTTTAACGCATCAGCGGTGGTCGGCATGTTTGCACCCTCGCATACAACAGAGCAGCCATTTTCAACCAAAGCTTCAGCATCTTTTTCAGTAATTTCATTTTGGGTTGCACAAGGAAGTGCAATATCTGCATCATACCGCCACACTTGATGTCCGTCGCTTGGATATTGATTTACTGACGTAAATTCAGCACCTTTATGCTCGTTTAAGTAATCTCTTAGCTCTGCACCTTGCTCAGTTTTTAAGTGTTTTACAAGAGCCACATCAAGCCCATCTTTACAATATAAGGTCCCTTTTGAATCACTACAGCTAAGAATAACAGCATCGTATTGGTCAAGCTTTTCCATCAAATACAATGCGACGTTACCAGCACCAGAAACTAGGCATCGCTTACATCTTAAAGAATCGCCTTTAGCATCTAGCATGGCACTTAAAAAATATGCAACACCATAGCCAGTAGCTTCGGTTCTCAGTGAAGAACCCGCCATAACCTCAGGCTTGCCTGTTAACACCCCTTCAAATTGATTAGTGATCCGTTTATGTTGACCAAATAAATAACCAATTTCTCTCGCTCCAACGCCAATATCACCAGCAGGAACATCTGTGTTAGCACCTATGTGACGATAGAGTTCAGTCATATATGACTGACAAAATCGCATAATTTCATTGTCACTTTTTCCTTTAGAGTTAAAGTCAGCACCGCCTTTAGCGCCTCCTAATGGCAACCCTGTGAGTGCATTCTTCAAAACTTGCTCAAAGCCTAAAAACTTCACCACACTTTGATTGACACTCGGATGGAATCTCAAGCCTCCCTTATATGGGCCTAGAGTTGAGCTAAATTCGATTCTAAAACCACGGTTAACTTGCACTTTGCCGTTATCATCAAGCCAAGGAACCCTGAATATTGCTTGCCTTTCAGGCTCAACTAACCGCTCTAGAATTGCCTGCTGTTGATATTCATTATTCCCTTCTACTACCTGATTTATTGATGAAAGCACTTCTTCAACAGCTTGATAAAACTCAGGTTCATTTGGGTTAGACTTTTTTACTGATTGCAGTACCTCTTCGATATATTGCATTACAAAATCCTCTTTCAAGCCGTTGAAAATATTCAGTCTATTAGAATTAAACTGAACAGAACATAATATCGATCACTCAAGTTTAACGAATAGTGAACACCGCAGATTGCTCCCCATCATATTGCCACTCAAAACGAAGAGGTTCACTTTGAGCATCATAAAACCAAACTTCTGCCACCAGCTCTAAGGCACTATTTGCCAGCATCACAGTCGACGTTAATTTGCTTTGCTTTAAAGGTGCCCGCAATAAGCATTGATTGTAATCAGCCTTATTATCATCGCCTTTCAAGCAGATATTTAAATAAGCTCTGCTATCACCCATGTTTAAATCAACATCTATGTTGAGTTCCATCTTGCTACTTAAATCAAATTCAGGAGCAATCGTTAGCTCAGCCATCGTCTCTGTTTCCACACTCGTATCAGGTGGTGTTGTTTCCGGGGGGGGCGTGTTTGTGGTGGGTGTCTGCGCAACAGTTGTACTTTCCGCCTTGGTTGAAGTGCTACCTTCGCCACCGCCACCACACGCAGATAAAATTAAGCTCATGATTAATATAGTATAATGCTTCATGATTATTCTCCTCGTAAAATAACATTCGAAAGTTTTGCACTATTAAACCAAAGTGTACTTTCACGCCCAGATGACTCAGCAAATGTTTTAAATTCGCTATAAGCATTGGTAATATCGACTTTTTCTTTTGGGTGAGCCCACTGTGACCCAACCTCTATAGCCCAAGGTAAACCGGTAGGAGATTGGAAGTAATACCCAAATAGATTATTTGATGCATCGTCACTGCCAGGGTAATTAAATAAGCTTTGATCGAACTTTTCTGTTGGTGCTTGATTTTTTAAATGAACTTCCCAACTTCTTGGGTCTTTGCCACTTAAAAATTGACCATGGCTATACCCAGACGCTCCGAATATAAAAGGATCTAACGTGTATTTTGGTGCATTGACTAAAGATAAACCTGCATTTAAAGAAACGCTTAAAGTGAAACTCACTTTGTCACTGGCATAGCAACCATTTTCAGTTCTAAAGAAACTACATCCGCTTTGATTAGTTACATATGACCAAGTATCAGGCATTATAACTAGAATAGCTTCATTAACACCTTCCTCTAAAACGGTATGCGTCTGTATTTCATTATTAATGATTAAACTTATCTCGCTTTCATTTACTTGGCTTCGTAAAACTCTTTTGATGTTGTCACCTGAATTCTGAGCCAATCTAACAGCAAAGCCGTTATGGTAACTTGCGCCTATACCAACTAATTCACCTTCAATTTTATAACCAAGTGCTTGGCCATCTTCCTCTATTAACTTTGTACGATAATTAACAACTAAATCATTAAAGTCATAATCACCAGCGAAAGGCCATTGGTCCTCATACGCAAGGGTTACCCAACCATTCTCACTTGGGTATACCAAACTGCCATAAGTGGTTACCGGGTAATCCTCGACTTCACCGCCTGTTACCCCACCACTTGCCGTAATTGGGTTAGCTTCACTGCCATCGGTTACACGAAAGCGTGCCCATGTTGCTCCCATCGAAGCATCACTCGGTACATCAACCAACACACTGTTATCACCTTGATTTAAGCGGTATTTGCTCACTGTGATTTCGTCTGGATCAAACTGGAAATTTTGATCCCAATCGAACCAGGCATATAAATAGCCGTTATCATTAGGTGCGGTCACTATTACTTGGCTGGTAGAACCTGCAACAAAATCAGTGACAAACTTAACCCCATCATCTGAGCTATCGACGGGTGAAGCCTGTAAATCTGCCGCAGTGTTAATATTTTCACCATCAACAACGGCCCCTAGATAGACTAAATTTGATTGATCTTCATTAGGGTCAAACAAATGGCGAGCACCACTATCAGCAAGCGCTGTTTTATATGGCATAGGTGCATCGCCAAAGTCGATTGAGTTATCAGTTACTTTTACTTCTGCAATAGCACAGCGAGCGCCATCATTTTGATTAGATGTTGGCCCTAAGGTGAACACTGCTGCGGTGGGTGTATAACCAACGATAGGACTGGTACTCAAATCTACTTTATGGATTTTACCGCTGCGGTTATTACTAAAATAAAATTGCCCTTGCACATCAAAATAGCCAGCACCGTTAGCGCCAGTATCCCCGGCTATGTCGAGGTTTGCTATAAAAGTGGGTGTCTGATTATCTAAATTGATTTCGTACAGGTCGCCATTTGACTCAACCGCATACAAAAGATTGCTATGTGGATGAAAAGCAAAATCATAAATAGCTAAATTCCAGTTCGCTGAGCCTGCAACTAATTGCGCCTGATACTCGTCGGCCTCTTCAGTTAAATCAATGCCATACAAACCAAATTTAGGGTGATATAAATAGTAAACCGCCCGATTAGTTTCACTATTTACATGAATATCACCAACATAAAAATTGGTATCTGGCAGACCATTTACATTCAAACGTTGTAAAATATAATCGTCACCAATACGTACAACACTTCTCGGGGCTTGTTTACTAAAGCCATACATATATTGGTCTTGATAATTAAAGCCAACCGCATTAACACTGTCGTTATTAGCTTCTGTTGTAAAATTCATTGATGCAGCAAGCACTGTGGCTTTTGCAGACACCAAGTCAACGCCATACATTTGCGCAGGCGAACCTTGAATCAAAAATGCTTTACTTGGGCACTGTTCAAATGGTTCTGCACTTACAAAGCCTGTTGCAAGTGCTGTTATTAGGTAAGCGGGTATATTACTTTTCATAATTACACTCTCCTGTGGATGTGTCATTACTCAAAGCAGTAACCATTCCAAAATATAACTCTATCTATAACAAACGGTTATTAAAAATCAGACTGAGTATTTGCAAGATGCAAGAGGCATAATTGCATAATGCAATTCTTTTTAGCTATAAAAGCAAATCATTCCCACTTAAAAGAATGACATGCTAGACTAGTTAGGTATAAAAATAATAATAAACCCTACTATGAAAATTAAAGCCCCTGTTATTCTGTACTTTGCCTTATCAATTAACAGTGCTTTTGCATCAACACTGCAACAAAACATTGATGAAGCCAGAATAATCAGTGACTACCAAAAACGATATGACTATTTAAAAGCCATCGATAAAAAGCTTATTGAGTCTGCCAGCCTTGCAGAACAAGTAAGTTATAACGTTAGATTAATTCACGTTCACATACACCTCGGCCAATTTCAACAAGCGCAAACTATCATTGATGAACTTGAAGCGGGCTCAAAATACAAAAAAGACTCCCCCATATACAGCGAGTTGTATCTAGCGAAAGCGCGGTTGGCATATAGAAAAAGTGACTTAGAAACCGCAATTTATTTATCGCAACAAAATGTCGCCCTATTTCAGCGCTTACAACTTACCCATTATGAAATTGATGCCGTGGCGAGTCTTGTCAGTGCTTATCATAATGCTGGCGAATATCAAGCAGCCTTAAACTTGCTTGAAGTTTATATTCACGACAACAATCGCGAATTAACCTTAAAGCAAAAAGAAATGCTCTATCATGGTTATTCGCGTAATCTTGAACAGTTAGACCGCTTAACGCTTGCACTCGAATATAAGCTAAAACGCCGTGAAGTTATTCAACAGATGTCGCCGTCTATCTCGTTACAAGCTGGCATAAGTTATTCAATTGCTCAGAGTTATTTAGATTTAGAACAATACGAAAAAGCAAAGAACGAGTTTATTATAGCTCTTAGTTTTGATAGGCAAACAGGTTCACTTTCTGATATCGGACATAGTTTAGTTAAGCTTTCCCAATGCGAATATGGGCTAAAAAACTACCCTGCAGCACTTGAATACGCACTAGAGGCTCAACAGGTGTTCGCAAGTTATAACAGCACGAGAAATACTGCCTGGGCAAATCATAATATTGCGATCAATTTGCTCGAAATAGATAAACCTGACCAAGCATTAACCATTGAAAAACAAGTGATCACTGAACTAAAGCAAGACGATCACTTATATATTGATGTATTACTCACATTAGCAAAGCTATACATTGGCTCTACTGAGCACGAACAAGCTAAACATTATGCTGAGCAAGCCTACCAGTTAAGTAACCAAAAAAATAAGCTGCAAAAGCAAATCACAGCCCTAGAACATTTGATCACTGTGGCAGAACAACAAGCTGATTATAAACAAGCACTTTCATACCAACGGACTATTACAGAGCTTGAAAAAGGCTTTGCCCGCAATAACTACAATCAACGTTTAGCTGAGCTACAAAACTCTATTGCTATGCGCGACCGTGATTTGGCCATTCAAGATTTAAAACTACAAGACAGTGAAAAAAGCCAAGCAATTGCCTCACAGCGACAAACTATCTTATACAGCATTTTATTATTTAGCCTGCTTTTAGCTGTAATGGGCATTTCTTTATTAAGAGTGAGGCAAAGAAAACAGCTTATTGAACAGCGCCGAAATTACCTAGATAAACAAATCAGCCAACGTAGTAAGTTATTATCACAAGTTGCTCACGAACTAAGTGGTCCATTAACCGGGTTACGCTTACACCTAGAAACTCTTCAAGCAGGCTTAACGCAATTTAATGAGCTTACATACGAAAAGCTCAACCAAAAAATCACCGATATGGCAACTTTAGTGACTGATTTAAATAAAATTTCACTTTTAGAACAAAGCAGCTTTCAGCTCAACGTAACAACAATTAATGCGGCTGAGTATTTCCAGAGCTTACACGCAGATATGGCAATCCAGCTTGATAAGTTTCAAGTGGAGTTCACACAAAATGTTGCTGATGAATTAAACTTTGAGTGCGATGCAACACGGCTTTCACAGTTATTTGCAAACTTGATCAGTAATTCGCTTAAGTATACAAATCACCCTGGTAAGATTAATTTGAGGATTAGCCAAAGCCAAACACAGCTCTTAATCTGCTATGAAGATTCAGCCCCAGGCGTCAGCGACGAGAGTTTAGCAAAGATTTTTGACCATCTTTATAGAGTGCCAGACCTAAAAACAGTGAAACAATCAGGTTCAGGAATTGGGCTTGCGATAGTAAAACAAATTGTCGAAGCCCATAACTGGCGTATTACAGCAGTTCATAGCCAACTGGGTGGTGTCCGCTATGATTTAACGATCCCTATTTAGTTGATTTGTCTGGCCATTCAAACGCGCCAACATCACCAGGAAATACAACCGGTGATTCAATACCGTCTTTGTTTACAGCGGCAACACCAAAATAGTAGTTATCGATAACAACGTTTTTCAGTGTAGCTTCGGTTACTTTGCCAACATCGCGGCTAAATTGCCATTGTGGCTCACTGGTATAACGCCAATAGATTTTATAACTGACCACCGTTGGATCATCGCTTTTATGCCACGCTAATGTTGTACTTGGCTTTACAGCACCTGAAATACTAACACCTGTTGGTGGCGCAGGAGCCCACGCCATTGAAGCCATCGTCACTGCATTAAGTGAGGTTAACTTCGCCGCATAGGCAAAATCTACATTGTCAATGGTGTCACCGTAGGTAATACCATTTTCAGTACGCAAGTCTTGATGCTGTTGATTATAGTTTTCGTTGGTTTCCATTATACGCACAGCTGCAAAGCCAACATCGTTAAATGGACGATGATGCCCTCCTCGACCAAAACGATCGAGTCGATATACCAACATAGTATCCAGATTTTCAATGTAGCGATTTGCAATTGTA
This sequence comes from Pseudoalteromonas shioyasakiensis, assembly GCF_019134595.1. Classification (NCBI taxonomy): domain Bacteria; kingdom Pseudomonadati; phylum Pseudomonadota; class Gammaproteobacteria; order Alteromonadales; family Pseudoalteromonadaceae; genus Pseudoalteromonas; species Pseudoalteromonas shioyasakiensis. Next base: position 2,013,016 of record NZ_CP077770.1, read on the forward strand.
TCTATGTAACGCGCTAGGTTTCGACTTGCAGAGTCAACCTCACCACCGGTAAAACGGCGTTTATGGGCTTGCTCTTTGGTTTCTATAACGCGAGTGCCTTCAGAGAAGATACGTGCAGTTGTGTTATCTGTTACCCCATTAATACCGGTTGAATTACCGATCATGTCGTTGTTTAAAACACCATGAACACGCCAGTTATGCTCTTGTGCATACTTAGCTAAAATTTTACCGCCAAACAAGCCTTGCTCTTCACCAGATAATGCTGCATAAACAATTGAGCCATTAAATTTATACTTTGATAAAACACGCGCCGATTCCAGCACGCCAGCCACACCAGATGCATTATCGTTAGCCCCTGGCGCATCTGAGGTATAGTCCATTACATCAGACACTCTCGAATCAATATCACCCGACATCATAACCATACGATTCGCATCAACTTGACCGCGCTGAATAGCCACAATATTGACAACTTCAACCGGGTTTGGAATACGCTTTTCACCGGAAATGGTGTCTTTTACTTCAATAATTTCTAGGCAGTTACCGCAGGCTTTAGAAATTGCCTCAAACTCAGACTTGATCCAACGTCTTGCAGCACCAATACCGCGCGTATCCGATTTCGTCTCAGAGAGAGTATGGCGAGTGCCAAAATCAACCAGCGTTTGAATGTCTTGCTCTATACGTGTTTTAGAAACAGCATTTGCAATATCATGCAAAGCTTGTTGATCTTTATATTGAGGTGTTGTGGCATGAACTGCCGAGACCAATAACAGCGATGAGCTAAACAAAGCACCCGTTGTTGTTATTTTACGCTTAAACATAGTTTCACTCCTTCAATGAATCATTCAAGGCTAACTTATATTTCTTTTCGCGCAATAGTTATGAGTTAGAAAACAGATTATTAGGTTGAAACCATATACCAGCATTATCTTAGATAAATTACCCTGTATTTTTAGCGCCGGGTAACTTTATTCCGTCATTATAAAACATCATACGATTACCCCCTTCATACTTTGCTTTGTACATGGCTTTATCGGCACACTGAATGAGAAATTCTGCGTCACCATAATGCTCGGGGAACAATACGGCACCAATACTTGGCGAGTAAATAAGCTCTGCATCGTTATAAATTAAGGGTTGGCAAATCTCAGCTATCAATTCATCAACGATTTCGATGACGTCTTGTTTGTGTTTAATGCTATTGAGGATCACCACAAATTCATCGCCCCCTAAGCGCCCTACACTGTCTTCTTTTTTTAATATATGACGAATACGCATGGCAATGGTTTTTAAGAGTTTGTCGCCAGCGCCATGGCCATGAATATCATTAACTTGCTTAAAGCCATCAATATCGATAAACAGTACTGCAATCACGGTTGAAATGGTGTTCGCAATCGACAATGATTCTTCAAGCTGGGTGGTTAAGAAACTGCGGTTGGGGAGATCAGTTAAAGGGTCATGCCCTGCCATATAAATCAGTTTTTGTTCGAGGTTTTTTTGCTCTGTAATGTCATAAGCAATAGCCACTCTAACTTGCTTTTCTTTTGACCAATAAACCGACCACAAAACATGCACTACTCTGCCATCTTTTCTAACCCAACGGTTTTCAAATCGTGGGTGCTGATTATTAACCACTATTTGATTAATGGCATTGATGGTTTTGGCTCTGTCTTCTGGATAGACAAAGTCGAGCATGTTTCTATTGATGGCTTCTTCTGGCGCGTATCCGAAAATTGTTTCAAAGGCTGGATTAGTAAAAAGTAACGTGCCTTTGGCATCAACTACGCATACTGCATCGAGTAGAAGCTCAATAATGTCTGACAAATAATCCGAGGTATCTTTGTTCATACGCAACTTTTAAGCTAGGTCTACACTGAGTATAGACGAAACCTAACAAGTCACTGAAAGTTTAGACCTTAGTTGGATATAACTTTTTGCAAAGCCAAGCTGAAATAGCGCTAAATACCGCAATACCCGTAAAGTCAGCAATTAAATCGACAAAGTCTAGCGTTCGAGATTCGACAAAATTCTGGCTTAGCTCTTCTAAAATCACAAATGTACTAACAATCAACACAGCTAAATAAATAGGCCGCCCAGCAACGTTCATTGTTTTAAACTTAAAGGCTAGGTTGATGAAAAGCGTAAGTAGTCCAAATAAGCAAAAATGGCCCAACTTATCACCGAAAGGAATTGCCGCAACGAGTTCGAAAAACACCGACTTTTGCCCAGTATTGGCAAGATAAATAACCCAACCAATAAAACCAAAAAAGCTGATGGCAATTAACACAAGGATACGTTGAAACATCTTTTATGGCGCCATATGTGAGGTTAAAAATAAAAATTGATAGGCAATCACTTTATTCCAATAGTGCCAGTCATGAATGCCCGGACGTTCAACATAGTCATGGCGAATGCGCATTTTTAACATCGCTTGATGCAGCGCTCGGTTTTGATCAATAAAAAAGTCATCAACACCAATATCAAGCATAATCGATAAGGTATCTCCGCCCTTTTTCCATGCCGTATTACCTGCTGCAATTTTATGAAGATTGTTAATAATGGCAATGCTATCCCATTTACCTTTGTTCTCAGCGTAACTGCCAAGTACTTTTGCAAGGTCAAACTCTGCACTAAAGGGCCTAACATCGACACCTGCAGACATCCCTGAAACTGCTGCAAACTGGGCTGGGTGATTTATTGCAATGTGCAAGGCACCAAAGCCCCCCATTGATAAGCCTGTTATACCACGGCCACTTTTAGACCGATTAGTCGAATATTTAGAGTCGATATAATTTAGTAAATCGTCTGCGATGTAGGTTTCGTATTGCGAGCTTTTGTCGATATCAGAATCGAGATACCACGAACCGAAGTTGCCATCTGGGTTAACAATGATGACATCATATTGGTCTGCCAGTTTTTCAATGTTTGTCAGCTTAGTCCAATCGCTGTGATTTCCACTGTAGCCATGTAATACATAGATAACATTGTACTTTTTTGAGTCCTGATAGCCATCAGGTAATGTCACCGTTACAGGTTTCTCGATGGCGGTTTTTTTGCCCTTAAATATGTGGGTGTCGGTTTGGTAGGCACAAAGCGGTAAGCTAAAAACGAGGGACAGCGTACAAAGCAACTTTTTCATCATTAATTCCTTTTTCTTATTATATTTTCATTTCTCACACTAGATGTAAATAACTGAATAGTTGATAGATTTTAATCTTAGTTTTTAAATTAAATGAACTGCTAAAAAACCACTCAAATGATATAGTAAGGCCACTTTGATTTTTTAAAAAGCGTCGTCTATGTATCGTTTATTTGAGCGGATGACTAATCCGTTTCCTAAAGAGCAACCCTCTCAGCCACCTAATAGCTTATTTGCTTTTTGCCGTCATTATACCCGTGGCATGGAGCTTTCATTGCTGCTAATGTCGTTAAGCGCCGCAGCACTCGCTATTTTAGAAGTATCGCTATTTAGTTACATGGGCCAGCTTGTCGATTGGCTTGGCGAATACACCCCAGATACCTTGTTTGTTGAACAGCAGGCTGAGCTTACAAAAATGGCAATTATGTTGCTGGTGGTGTTGCCTATTGTCGTGTTCTTTCACTCAGCGGTGTTACATCAAGCGCTGCTTGGCAACTATCCTATGTCTATCCGTTGGTTAGCACACCGTTATTTGCTTCGTCAGAGTGTTAGTTTTTATCAAAACGAATTTGCCGGCCGTATTGCGACAAAAGTAATGCAAACCTCATTAGCTGTTCGTGAATCAGTGATGAAATTGCTCGATGTTCTAATGTATATCGTGGTCTACTTTGGCGCTATGGTGTTTTTGGTCGCAGAATCTGACTGGCGTTTAATGTTGCCATTATTAGTTTGGTTAGTTCTTTATGCAGCTATTCAAATGTATTTTGTACCAAAGCTCAAGAAAGTAGCCAGCTCGCAGGCTGATGCGCGCTCAGAAATGACCGGACGTGTAGTTGATAGCTACACTAACATTTCGACTATCAAATTGTTCTCCTACACACAGCGAGAAGAACAATATGCAAAAGATAGCATGGATGTGTTTTTACAACCGGTATATAAGCAAATGCGCTTAGTTACTAGCCTAAACTTCTCTATCAACACACTAAATTACTTATTGGTATTTAGTATTGCTGCCCTCTCTTTGTATCTATGGTCAATTAGCGCCATCAGTGTTGGTGCTATCGCCATTGCGGTGAGTTTATCACTGAGATTAAACGGTATGGCACAGTGGATCATGTGGGAGATAAGTAGCCTATTTGAAAACATTGGTACTGTTGCTGATGGTATGAAAACCCTATCAACACCAATTGAAGTGGATGATAAAGAAAATGCGAGTACCCTTGCAGTTAATGAAGGGTCGATAAGCTTTGAGAATGTGCAATTTAACTATGGTAAAGCTGCCAACGAAACCCATCGCGGCCCTGTTATCAATGGTTTAAATCTAGACATCAAACCGGGTGAAAAAATAGGTTTAGTGGGTCGCTCTGGCGCAGGTAAATCTACCTTAGTGAATTTATTACTGCGTTTTTATGATGTTGACTCGGGCACAATTCGTATTGATGGTCAAAACATCGCTGAGGTAAGCCAAGAAAGCTTACGTAAGCACATTGCGATGGTGACGCAAGATACCTCACTGTTACACCGCTCAGTGAAAGATAACATTCTTTATGGTAGACCCGATGCAACTGAAGATGAAATGCTTGCGGCCGCAAAGCAAGCAGAAGCAATTGAGTTCATCGAAGACCTTGAAGACAGCAAAGGCAATAAAGGCTTTGCCGCACAAGTTGGTGAGCGCGGTGTGAAGCTTTCTGGTGGTCAACGTCAACGTATTGCTATTGCACGAGTCCTTCTAAAAGACGCGCCAATTCTTATATTAGATGAGGCAACCAGTGCTCTTGATTCTGAAGTAGAAGCCGCGATTCAAACTAGCCTAGACGATTTAATGACTGGCAAAACAGTGATTGCCATTGCACACCGTTTATCAACTATTGCGCAAATGGATAGGCTCATTGTGCTTGATGAAGGTGGCGTGGTTGAACAAGGCTCTCATGAGCAATTAATCGCACAAGGTGGCATCTATGCTGCCCTGTGGTCACATCAAACCGGTGGCTTTATCGGCGTTGAGTAGCTAGGTTTTCACTATTAAAAAAGGCATTGAATGAGTATTCTTTCAATGCCTTTTTTATATGTTAGCAATGCTGTTTAAATCAAACGTAAACCAATCAGAACGAGCATCACAATATTTGCCAAAGCAGCGATTAAAAAGAAATAGCTGCGTGGGCTTGGATTCTTCTCAGTAGCCACACCATAATACAGCAGCATATGAATGATCCTTGCAATCACATACACCCATATACACAGTGCAAATGCGCTGCTGTTCAAGTTTAAAAAGAACCCAAGAAATACGGTACCTAAAAATAACGGGCTATTTTCTAAGGTATTCATAAATGTGCGATGCGAACGAAACACAAAGCTGTCATGACTTAATGAATTATCGAGTTTACCAGGCACCGCATTGGGTTGTTTGGCTTTAGTGACAGCTGCAACTATCCACTGAATAGTTAGCATAATTAGAAAAACATACACAGCTGCATAAGCTGAAAAAGTAAGTTCAGGCATTTTCATTTCCTTTTGTATAACAACATGAATGCCTATCCCCTGCAAAAAACCAACCAATTTAAAGCACTGATTTATAGGTTGTTATTTATATGATTTAGTTATTGCTGTAACAATTGTTCGCAGAGTGTATAAATTTTACAGCGTTGATGAGCAAATTATGAAGTAAGAATAGATGTGAGTATTATTTGAAGCTTAAGAAAACTAAATTTATTTTTAACCGGTCGCTAAACTAAAACGGTGCTTAAAAAAGCACCGTTAATTTTACTGTACATTTATTCAAACTATTGAATATAAGCCCCACCACAAACCGGGTTGTAAGTGCCCGTAATATGGCCACTTTTCTCGCTTGCTAAATAGCGCACTGTGTTCGCAACATCTTCCGGTTGAGCAATTTTTTGCGTCGGAGTGTGTTGTCTAATCATTTCTTTGAACTCTTCTGGCGCTTCTTTTGTTGCATCTGTTTCTACAAGACCAGGCGCAACGATATTTGAAGTGATCCCATAAGGACCAAGCTCTTGAGCCAAATATTTATTAAAACTATCAAGCGCGCCTTTTGCAGTACCGTGAGCAATAAAAGCAGGTGCTGGCATTTCTGATAACGTGCTTGAGATAAATATTAATCGACCAAACTGCTTTTCTTTCATTACTTTAGCTGCAAGTTGAGCGGTGTTGTAAGCTGCAAACATTTCATCATTTAATTTTTGAGAAAATTCCTGCCAAGTCTGCTCAAGAAAAGGCTTCGAAGTAAAATTCATATTCGCATTTGAGATAAGTGCATCAACTCCGCCGTGCTGGCTGATATTATTTATCATTTCTTCAACTTGAAGCTGATCACGGACATCTGCTTTAACAGCAAAGGCTTCTCCACCATTTGCAGTTATTTCATCAGCAAGCTTGTTAGCAACTTCTGAACTATTTACATAATTAATAAATACTCGGTAACCTTCAGCGGCCAATGCCTTTGCGCAAGCTGCACCAATACCGCGCGCACCACCTGTAATTAATGCATTTCTTTTAGACATACTAATTCCTTATTAATAAAAAATAAAATTTATGATTTGAGCAAAGCTCGAAGATTTGAGACAACCTTAAGTAATAGCTCTTGCGATTCATTTAAACCTTTAAGATCAATATGATTTTGAGAATCATCTAAAACACTCTGAGCAATTTTTGTGCATTCATTCACAACATCGAGTGACTGCTCTGTCAGATTAACCAATTTTGTACGGCTATCGGTTTCTGACTTAACTCGCATAACCCAGCCATTTTTCTCCAATACTTCAACTGAGCGGCTTACACTTGATTTTTCAAGATACAAAATGTCACAGATTTGGCTTTGTGATATGGAGCCATATTGCTTTAGAGTTAAGATCACTCCCCATTGTTCAGCTGTGATATTGATACCTGCCTGCTTAAACCGGGAAGTTAAAAGCCGATTAAATAAACGACTCGCTAAACCTGTTAAATGTCCTATAGAGACTGTTAAAGGCACTTCTGCTTGATGTTTAATATTTTCCAAAAGCGTTCACCACATTTAGTTGCATATACAACAAAGTATCTTAAATAAGACTTACTTGCAATTAGCATTATTAAATTTTCTTAAATTTCGATTCAGGTTAGCCTTGTTGCTATTTCTACTTTACCGCAGCCTTAAGAGCCTTTACCCTTACCTATTGATCATTTTGTGGTATGAATAATATTTCACCACAAAAATACTAAAACTCTAATAATAAAGGTTTTTTATGCGTTTAGGTCCCGGACTTCTGGTCACCGCTGCTTTTATTGGCCCAGGTACCATCACCACGGCAAGTGTTGCTGGTGCTAATTTTGGCTTTGCTCTTATTTGGACTTTATTGTTCTCTGTTGTAGCGACTATTTTGTTGCAATCTATGGCAGCTCGTCTTGGCGTGGCTACAGGGCTAGATTTAGCCTCAGCACTTAGAACAACCATTCAAACACCGGTATTTAAAGCCCTGGCTGTAATATTAGTAATAAGTGCGATTGGCATTGGCAGTGCAGCTTATGAAGCAGGCAATCTGACTGGTGCAAGTTTAGGACTGCAAGAAATACTACCTGCTGTAAGCCCAATACTCTGGACTCCCCTTATTGCAATTTTAAGTGCAGTTCTTTTGTACACTGGCAAACATAAAGTCATTGAGGGTGCGTTAATTGTTTTAGTGGTGTTGATGAGTTTAGTGTTTATTTCAACGCTAGTGATGGCGGCTCCGCCACTTGGTGAAGTGCTAAAAGGGTTTATACCTAGCTTACCAGATAATTCAATCACCACGGTACTTGCCTTGATTGGCACAACAATTGTGCCCTACAACCTGTTTTTACACTCTGGGGTACTTGCTGAAAAACACGATAGTTCAAAAAACATCGACAAAGTAATCAAAGAAACAAACCTTGATACAGGTATTTCGATTACTTTAGGTGGCATAATCACGTTAGCAATTTTATCGACAGCCTCTGTGGCATTTTATGGTACTGATGCAGGTAAAATATCAGCGGCCAATATGGCTGTGCAACTTGAGCCCCTTCTAGGTGGTATGGCTCATTATTTCTTTGCTATCGGTTTATGTGCAGCTGGGCTTACTAGCGCAATCACCGCACCGCTTGCGGGTGCTTATGCTGTATGCGGCATGCTTGGTTGGTCAACACAAATGAGTGATACACGCTTTAAACTGGTTGCTATTACTATCCTTGTTTTTGGTGCACTGGTCGCATCGCTTGGACTTGATCCAGTTGCGGTTATCATCTTTGCGCAAGCTGCCAATGGTTTATTACTTCCAATTGTAACCTGTTACCTTGTATGGTTAGTGAATCAAAAATCGGTGATGAAAGGCTACACTAATTCGCTTTTACTTAACCTTGTGATTGTGCCAGTAATACTGCTTATATTTGGCCTTAGCCTTTATAAACTAAGCAATCTTATTTTTTAGTTTTTAATTTGAAAAAAGCATTAAAAAAGGCCGCAAATTTGCGGCCTTTCCGTATGCTTAAACGCTTATTTAGTATAAGCGCGTGGCATCGCTGAATCAGTTGTATAACGATCGCGCAGTTTATCTTGACGCGCTTCGGTTGAAACTTCTTCACCGTTAATCCACATTTTGCTTACGTGTGAGTTAAGCTCAAATGGATCTGCAGACCACATAACTAGGTTTGCGCGTTTACCTTTGGCTATTGCGCCTGAGTTTAAACCAAAAACATCAGCAATATTGCTGGTTACTGCGCTAAGTGCACCTTGTTGGCTCATACCGTATGACACAGCATTACCTGCATCAAAACGTAATTGGTATACATTGTGGCTTGAGTCACCAGCAACACCAATAATGACTTTTACACCAGCTTTTTCAAGCTTACCTGCGTTAGCAAGGTTTGCATGTAATGAATCAAAGCTACCCGGTAAGTTAGCCATAGAACTGATGATCACAGGTACATCCGCTTTAGCTAGAGCATCCGCAACCACAACAGCATCATCAGCACCATGAATCACTAAATTGATGCCATAGGCTTCTTTTAACTTAACAAGCTCATAGATGTCTGATGCGCGTTGAACACTCGCAATCAGTGGCATATCTCCCGAAAGCACAGCAGCTAGCACTTTTTGCTCTGTTGATGGCTCTTTTTTATCATCTTTTTTAGCTGACTTTTCGCCTTCAAGCTTGTCGATAAGTGTTTTCATCGACATAGCACGTGAGCCTTTACTCTTTTCACCTAAGTGAACAACAAGCGCAACTTGCTTTTTATTTACGCTTTCAAAGCTGCCTGATAGATCAACTACAGATGCAAGACCCGCAAAGATACTGTCACCGCCGTTTGGTACAATCACGTCTTGAGTAATGCCGCCTTTGCGTGCATAAGGAATTAAGCTACTGCGTGGGTTGAACGCAAGGCTTGGATCAAAATCAATGCCCGCTTTGTCGTCACCACCATCGCGTGACCCTGCAACAGCACCCACTTCGACTAAGCCTAATTGGTTCATAGTACCAATAAAGCCAGCAGTCACGATTTGGCCTTTTGCATCAATGGTTGTATCCGCGTCGATAGACGCTGGGTTTATAGCAACAATTTTGCCATCTTCAATAACAACGCTTGCGCCTTCAAGTACGCCTTGCTTTGTTGAAGTGTGTAGTGTTGCATTTACAATCGCTACCGATGCAGCACTTGCTGTCGCAGAAAATAAGCCAGCAGCAACAAGTGACAGCTTTAATGATTTAGTTAATTTTGTCATCAATGTTACTCCTATTTTTGACCTAGCATGAAATCACTTTGTGCTTGGTATTTATCATCATTACGATCATAAACTTTGGCACCATCGATAAATACTTGTTCAGCTTTGGCATAAACACTGAATGGGTTTTGGTTCCAAATAACCACATCAGCTTGCTTACCTGCTTCAAGTGAACCTGTCTTATCATCAATACCAAGTGATTTAGCCGCGTTTGAGGTGATCCACTTAATTGCGTGTTGCTCAGAGATGTCATAACCCACATCATTCGCGCGATACATCACTTTACCAGCCTCTTGGTTTAAGCGTTGGATAGTTGTATCTGAATCAGAGTGAACAACGGCACATGAATTTTTAACAGCATCTACAATTGCTACGTTCTCTTGAACCATGTCGTAGGCTTCCATTTTAAAGCCCCACCAATCTGGCCAAAGTGCCGCACAGTTACCGTTCTGGGCAAGTAAGTCAGCAATTTTGTATGCTTCAACGCCGTGATGGAAAGTACCTGAGTGATAACCAAACTCTTTACCAAGGTCGATCATCATGGCCATTTCTTCTGCTTTATAACAGTGGTTATGGATTAAAATGTCACCTTCTAACACACCTGCTAAAGTATCTAGCTTAATGTCGCGATGAGGTGCAGCAGGGTTTTTACCCGCAGCATAGTCACTTTCGTATTTATCCCATTCGCGTTTGTACTCTGTAGCGTCAATCCACGCAGTGCGATAGCCCGCCATGTTACCCATACGCGTTGATGGTAAAACACCTTTGCGGCCATAAACACGTTTCGGGTTTTCACCACATGCCATTTTTAAACCATACGGTGCTTCAGGAAATTTCATACCTTGCATTGTGTGCGAAGGAATGTTTTTAAGTGTTACACCGCGGCCACCAATTAAATTTGCTGAACCAGGTAGAATTTGTAATGACGTAATACCGCCTTCACGAGCACGGTTAAAGCCTGGATCTTGTGGCCATACTGAATGCTCAACCCATACTTCTGCAGTCACAGGGCTGGTCATTTCATTACCATCTTGGTGAGATGCCACTGATGGAGTTGGGTATGCACCTAAATGTGAATGCACGTCAATAATACCCGGTGTTACCCACTTACCTTGTGCATCAATTGTTTTATCAGCTTGAACAGCAAGGTCTTTACCTACTTGTTGTACTTTGCCATCAACAAAGAATACATCTGCGTCATCTAAACGTTCACCAGTGCCAGTTAAAACAGTGGCATTAGTGATTAACGTACTTTGTGATGCAAGTGGCTGATAAGTGCTTGGGTATGGGTTTTTGTTAATTGAGACTTTTGGATCTTGTGGGCCATTGTCTTGGCAACCCGCTAACGCGACACCAAGCGCCATAACCAACAAGGATGGTGCAAATTTTTGCATTCTTACGTTCCTCTTTTTTATTATTTAATTACTTTAACTAATTGTTAATTCTAATGCGAGTAAACGAGGCCAGTCACCAATATTCAAGACGAACAACCAGCCTCACAGAGCACTATTTCTTTATGTAGTTGTTATATAGCTGCTCTAGCGCACCTTCGGTAGTTAAGCTCGGATCTTTGTTGATAAAATGTTTCACAGTTCGAGTTACAAAGTCTGAATTTTGCTTATGCTGCTTTGCAAAACTTTTAATCAGTGAATCAGCATCGTTAGCTGCGGTTACTTTTTCGTTTCGATGGCGATATTGACTCAATGCACGGTTAAAATCACCGTTATAATCTTCTACCACAAGCTTATAGAACTCTGTTCTGTCGACTTGTAAATCATTAATGCAGTAATTAAGCGCGTCTTTAAAGTCATAAAAGACTTTGCCTTGCACATCAAATTCGGCACGCTTCTCACGAATAGTGACGCTGGCATCTTCAGTTGCATAGCTATAACCTTGAAATGCTACTCGCTCTGCCGCCTCTGCACCTAACTTCATGCCGGCTTTAATACTGTGCACAAACTCATCACTCATATCGTGAAGTTCACTCTCATGCCACATGTGATAAATTCTCAGCGCTTTTGCATATTTTGTTGAAAGTTTCTTTTTAAGCTTTGTAACTCGCCCATTAATCGTCAGCACTCGTTCGTTATGCAGTAATGCAAAGCACTCATAACAAGCTGGAATTGATATAAATTCAGCCTCTTCGCCTAAATCTATAATGCTTTGCAGCATATGCAGTGGCGGACAAAAATCTCGCTCAGTTGCTTCACAACCACAATAAAAACATTGATTAAAGTGTTTTGATTCAGATGCATAGGCTTGTTGATAATAGCCTGCTAATTTTGTGGTCACTCATGCTCCTTATACTTTGATTAGCCTTTTTAAGAAAAGCTAGAGTTAATACTTAAATGTAACAGCTACGTAAAAATCAAGCCTTTAATACGAGCTAAAACACGTTTTAAAAAAATAAATGAAAAAAATTTCAGCCTATATGTGTCAAAATTCACACTTTAAAATAGCACTTATCAAGCGGTTAGTTTTGCTTGTTCACATCTACATACTTACTTACATCTTGTCGATTTTCATTAACAGCAATTGTTCTTGTTTAGCGTAATACTTTAAATGTGCCCAGCAAACAGGAAGTGTGAAGTATCCATAAAAGCGAGGTCGCACATACTAAACGTAATACGGACAACAACTGGAGAGAAAGATGAATACGTTAACTACAGCACTAGGTACAGCATTAATTTTAGGTTCTTCACTAGCAGCAACTGATGCAAGTGCAGCACAATTTGTCGCAGCAGATAACTCGCCTGGCACGCAGGCTTGCATGGCCATTGCCTCTAACAAACCATTAAACGTATCGAGCACAATGCGCGACCTACGCTTGAGCAAACGCGTAATGACAGAAAAACTACTTTGTAATGATATGACGACCGATAAGTTTGCAAGCACTTATGGTTTTCATAACTCTGCAAAATACTTAAATTTTGAAACAGCAACAAAAACCAGTATCCAAGATATTGCTAACGTATCTGATGACACAGTGATTGTAATTGCTGGTTCTAAATAATGATGAATTCACTGTAGCAGGTCTTTAAAGGCCTGCTACAAATTTCTTATTCATTAGACTAGCGCAGCGATCAGGCCAAATAAACCGCCAAACACCCCACCCCAAATCACTAACCAACCTAAATGTTCTTTGATCATGGTTTGAATAATATCTTTCACCATGGTTGGCGTAAGCTCATTTAAACGCTCATCAACTAAACGCTCAACAGTACTGTGCAATGATCCACCAAGATGAGAGTTAGCAAATAGCTTTTCATCAAGAATGGTTTTAAATTCGTCGCTCTTTGAAATATCAATCACCGCTGCTTTCATTTTTTCAATGAAAGGTTCACGCATTGGCTCAAGCGCATCACGGCCGCCAAACATCGACAACATGCCACCAAATTGTGAGTTTTCGATAACCTCAATCAAAGAGTCATAAGCCGGACTTAAATTAACTTCACTGATCACAGGCTCTAAATCAATATTAGGCTTAGCTAACGCCATGACCTGATCGATTTTCTCTTCGGCGAAGAACTCGGTCATTACCAAGTTACGAATAGCCACTTTAAAAGACGCAAACTTTAAAGTTATAACCCCTGAGCCGTATAAAAATGGTACTTTTTCGAATAGCATGTGAATAGCAAGCCAGTTAGTTACTGCGCCCGATAACGCAAATAAACCAACAGAAAGCACAATTGCTTGTTCAAATAAAAATCCGACTAATACTAAGGCAAGCGCCACTAAATTAGTAATAAGACTTTTATTCATCTGACCCCTCATAAATACTTCGATAAACTTTAACAATATTAACGCTATGGGTTTGTTAATTCATCGTCTTTTTGCCATAGTTTAATTATATGGTTAAAAGGTGAACAAAATTATGTGGAATTCGGTGAATGAACAGATTAGCCAAGCGATGCACTTTGAATTTAAGCATACCTTTAAGCGCCAATTACAATCACCCAATAACGACAAATACTTCCAAATTGGTGATGATCTACACCACTTCTTTGTGAAAGTCGCTCACTTGAGTGATCTGGAGCGCTTAGAGTGCGAAGCCTTTAATCTAGAGCTATTAACCCAAGAAAGCCTATTTATGATCCCAGATTGCATCACCACAGGTTGCAATATCGAGTTTTCATTTATCGTGCTTGAATGGTTAGAGCTTGATAAACAGCCCCATACCAATTGGCATGAAATGGGTGAGCACCTTGCCCATTTACACCAAAAGCATACTCAAGCTATGTTCGGCTTAGATAACGATAATTTTCTTGGTCCTACTCTACAACCAAATCGCTGGCACAAAAAATGGGATGTATTTTTTGCTGAAGAACGTATTGGCTGGCAATTGCAGTTATTACAAGAAAAAGGCATTGAACTGGTCAACCAAGACACCTTCATCGCTTTTGTTAAAGACGCACTGCATAGCCATGTTGTACAACCTTCGTTATTACACGGTGATTTTTGGCGTCGAAATATGGGCTTTTATAATAATGTACCCAGCGTGTTTGACCCTGCTTGTTATTATGGTGATCGGGAATGCGATATAGCAATGAGTGAGCTTTATGCTCCACTGCCTGATAGCTTTTATGATGCCTACAACAATATCTACCCACTGCAGGTTGGTTACGAGCAACGTAGAGCCATCTATCAACTATACCCTATGCTCAATAATGCCAATATATTTGCTGGGCACTATCTTACTGAAGCAAAACAACAAATTGATCAGCTACTGAAATAAGCGCGAAATCACTGTAAAAGGAATGTCACAAACAGCTAAACACAGCTATATTTAACTTATAAAGCGTATTAATGAAGATGCTAACCGAATTGGTAGCACCACGTTTATATCAATGCTTATATCAATTCGGTTAGTGAGTTATATCAATCTAATTAAATCTAGATTCATTTTTGATGAGTTAGGGTTTAATGAAGATTGCAATTTAACGAACTCAGGCATGCCTGATTAAGGTAAAAGCTGATGAAAGACCAATACACACAACGGATTTCATGCCCTCACTGTGGCCACCACATTCATGTAGCACTTGATGCAAGTGACGGTGACCAAGATTACTATGAAGATTGCGCAGCATGTTGCAATCCCATCCATTTGAATATGCATATCGATTACGCACACAACAAACTTGAATTACATGTCGATAGTGACGACGAGCAAATTTTTTAATTTGCTCGTTTTATATATTTATTTAGCTCGTTTGATGTATTTATTTTGCTTGTTGCGAGAGATAATTTTCGACTGTGTTAATAATGGTATAAGTTTGCTGATCGACTTCGATATTTAACTTATCGCCTTCGCGGTAGTTATCTAGGTTAGTGATAGAGAGTGTTTCTGGGATCAAGTGTAGCCAAAAGCCCTGCTCATCAACTTCACCTACAGTGAGGCTTGCCCCGTTAACGCTTACAAAACCCTTATAAAGCACGTATTTTTGCCACTCTTTTGCTAATGCTAATTGCATTTTACAGTTGTCTTGATAGTGGTTAATTGAAAGTATCTCGGCCATACAATGAATGTGACCCGACACGATATGCCCGCCTAATTCAGTACCAAAAGTCACTGAACGTTCAAAATTCACCGTTTCATTGACAGCCAGCATACCTAGGTTGGTTAACTTTAATGTTTCATCAATCACATCAAAATTTATAACACAGTACCCTTTAGTGTCTGATGCAAACTTCACCACGGTTAAACAACAACCATTAATGGCTATGCTCGCGCCGATATTCAGGTTTTCAGCATATTGCTGCTCTACTTGTAAAGCTAGCCTTAGTACACCGCCTTGGTTAGTAGCATCAACCACAACGGCTTGCGTTTGCACAATTCCAGTGAACATCGCTTTCTCTTTTATTCATTAAATAGATAACTGCGATTTTTATTGATCTATGAATAGATTACAATGGCTGTCTGTTTATTTAGTCGTGTAATTTATGTCTTTTTGTAGTTGGGAAGCCAAAAGGTTAATTTCGTTAGCCATTCCTGTTTTTTTGGCACAGGTAACCCTTATTTTAATGACGGTTGTAGATACCGTGATGGCAGGCCAAGTAAGTGCAATAGACTTGGCGGCACTTTCTATTGCAACAGGTATTTGGAATCCGTTAATGCTTGCATTGCAAGGCATATTATTGGCGTTAACGGGTATCATTGCGCAGTTTGCTGGTTCAAACGATAAACAAGGTATTAGCCACTATTTTCAACAAGGTCTGTATCTGGCGTTAGTACTTGCCATAATCGGTTTAGGGCTGGCAAGCCTTGCTGATTCGGTGCTTAGTCAATTAGATACTTCACAGTCTATTACCCATTTAGCTGAGCAATACATTCATTTTGTTAAATGGGGTATTTTTGGCTTTTTACTTTTCAGTGTGTATCGCAATATCACTGAAGGTATGGGAATGACCAAACCTGCTTTTTACATTAGCTTAATTGGCTTAGCGGTCAATATTCCGGCCAATTACGTATTTATACACGGTAAATTAGGTTTTCAAGCCTATGGTGGCGCAGGCTGCGGTATTGCCACGGCGCTAGTATTTACAGCAATGGCGTTAACTCAGGTTATTTATTGCCAATTTAGTAAAAAGATTGATGCTAAAGCATTATTAGCAAATTTCAGAGCGCCAAAGCCCGCTACTTTATGGACTATCACCAAAGTGGGTATTCCAATTTCATTAGCTACTTTTTTTGAAGTAACGCTATTTGCTTGTATTCCTTTGTTTATAGCGCACTTAGGTGCAGTTGCTGTTGCGGGTCACCAAATTGCGGCCAGTGTGACGACATTATTGTTTATGATGCCGTTGAGCCTCTCAATTGCCATTAGCATACGAATAGGTAATTTATTTGGCCAACAACATTATCAGCAGTTAAAAAATGCCGTTAAAACGAGTTATATTCTCGCGGCAATTATTGCTTTTCTGCTGGCAAGTGTGACCTTTTTTGCCCGTGATATTATAAGCCAATTGTATTCTGACAACCCTGAAGTATTGGCCCTAGCTTCTTCAATCATGGTACTGGCTTGTATCTACCAGTTACCAGATGCCCTGCAAGTTTCTGCCAATGGTATTTTGAGGGGATTAAAATACACGGCACCAATTGGTTATATCACCTTTGTATCCTATTGGTTGATCGGCTTTGCGCTTGGCTTCGTACTTGCTCGTACAGATTTAATTGTTCCAGCAATGGGCCCTCATGGCTTTTGGATAGGCATTATTGTGGGGTTGAGTGCCGCAGCAATTATGTTGATGCTCACTGTTCATAGGCGATTTAAACATGCACCTTTTTTGCAATACCAATAGCCTTTTAAACTCTTTCCTCGCAACAGCGTGTGTTGCACTTATTGCCTGCACGCCCTCATCCGGTGATGTAAATAAAACCTACGCGCAAAGATTAGAAAACGTGCTTAAAACCGAAAGCTTTAAGCTATCTAAACCGAGCACATTAACTGTTAAGCATTTCACTCACGGTATTGAAGATAAAGCAACCATTGGTATGCTTGAGCTTGCCCAGTTGCGTAAGTGTAAACTCGCAACCCTTATTGCTGAGCACAATAACCAGCTTGGCAAAACTGCAACACCAGCTAATGTTCTTAGTTATCAAATTAAGTTTATACAAAGCGCAAATGAGTGCTTAGAAAGCTTGGGTGAGCAAGAAGAGTTATTTGAAAAAATAAAACTCACCGCAGAGCAAAAGCAAGCAAGTCTCCCTAACTACTTTAAAGCTATGCTGCTCAACGAAAGCGAATTCAAGCAAAGCTGGCATATAAGCTCGACACACATTGATGAAAACACCGCAGGTTTTAGCGAAACCGTGAGCGCGATGGAGCAGATTGCTAAATTAAACAGCCAAATTAATACCGGCAGAATAAACGCTATAGAGCCTGAGCTAATCATCAACCAACTCGAAGTATTAAACCGCTTTAAATACAACAAGCTGTTAATTTCGGCGGCAAGGTTACAAACACATTACAATCAACAAATAACAGCGCTGCTCATGCAGTACTCAAAAGATGAGCTCTGCCCTGCTAACAAGAATAAACAAAAGGCACAAACGCTAAGTAATGTGTTTAAAAAGTTTTATTTAGAGCAATTACAGCCCTATCAATCATTCTTAGTGGGTCGATTAGAAACCCTACAACCCCTTTACCAGCAAATATGGCATGACACCGAATTGGCCCAGTTTGTAAATAGCGAAAGTAATGACGCAATTTTACAAAGTCTTAAGCGCTCTGCTAAAAGCCATGTCACTTGGTGGCAAGGTTTTTATAGAAGGTGCGAAATTAGTCCGTTATGAATAAAAAAACAGCACTTAGCATAAAAATAGCTAAAGCTGCTTGATTCACACAACCAGTCGCTATATATTAGCCTCCGTTGTTTAGCCACACTAACAACTGTTTAAAATCAAAATACAACCGTAGCTCAGTTGGTTAGAGCACTACCTTGACATGGTAGGGGTCGGTGGTTCGAATCCACTCGGTTGTACCATGATTTAGGTATAACCAAAGGAAAGAGCACTACCACTCTTAACGGCCCGGTCCAAAGGTCGGTGGTTCGAATCCACTCGGTTGTACCAAAACATTTAATCTACTTCAGAATTAAATGCCTGTACGACCGTAGCTCAGTTGGTTAGAGCGCTACCTTGACATGGTAGAGGTCGGTGGTTCGAATCCACTCGGTCGTACCAATACTTAATTTTCCAAATTTAAAATATTCCTTAGCTCAGTTGGTTAGAGCACTACCGCTCTCTATGACCCACGCCAAAATCGGTGCTTCGAACCCACTCGGTTGTACCATGATTTAGGTATAGTATAGACAAAGGAAAGAGCACTACCACTCTTAACGGCCCGGTCCAAAGGTCGGTGGTTCGAATCCACTCGGTCGTACCAATTCTAAATTTGTCTAATTTAATAATTGGGATCACTCATACCCTAATAGCTTCGACATTTCTAAGGCTGTTGCTTTCATATTTTCGTGGATCACATTCATACCAGTTGAATGAGAGCCGTCAGTGAAATCAATAAATGGCACAACTAACGCTGCTGCGATTTGACCTGTTGCATCAAACACCGGATAACCAATATCATTTACTCCATGAGCTTGTGCACTGATCACACTTTCATACCCCTGAGTTTGAACACGACTTATAATATCCTCAAGTGCTACGGTATTTGACTGAGGGTGGTCACTAGGAATTCGACTGAGCATCAATTCACGCTTTTCTTGTTCAGAAAACGCCAACAATAAATGCCCTGAGCAAGTATTTACTAAAGGGGCTTCAGCCCCAAGCCTAACGCTAAAGATACGGGCTGAAGGCGAGTCTTGCTGAACCACAACATGACCTTTTCCTTCATAGTAGATTACTAAATGACATGACTGCTCAATGGTATAAGATAACTTGTGCATTAAAGGGTTAGCTAATGATGTTAAACGCTTAATAGGTGGGAATTGATTCGCTAAACCAAAAAGTTTTAAGGTCATTCTATGTCTATCGCTACCCACAGGTGTTTCGATATAACCACGTTGCTCTAATACCGCCAGCATTCTAAACAACTCGCCGACCGAGCGATCTAGTCTCGTTGTGATTTCCGTGATATTGAGACCGTCTACTTCACTTGAAAGTAACTCAAGTAAATCCAATCCTTTTTCAAGCGCTGGGGCAGAATACACTTTTTTCCGTGCTTTAGAATCCTTTTCGTTTTCCACTGATTTAGACCTTAATATTACTTACTAACTCTTTGGCTAGCTATAAATTTTCCTCAGATTTAAAGTATACCTTAGTTTCATTTATAAGAAAAAGCGCAGTAACTGTTTAAAAAGCTGCTATTTGTTCATCAAGAGAAAAAATCCGTTTAACAAGCCGCCACTTACCAAGTTTACTACCTGTCTCATCAATCTTTTGAAACTTTTCCATTAATGTTTCCCACTCCTGAACTTTACTATTTTTTGAATCAAGTTTTGCTTTTTCTTCAAAGCTAAATCCATCTGATGTCTCCAGTATCATAATTAATTGCGTGTCTAATCGATGGATCACCATATTAGTTATACCAGCCTCTTGTATAGCGGCTACAACCTCCGGCCATACATTGCCCGGTGCATGATACTTCTCATATTCTGCAATTAAATCACTATTATTTTGAAGTTCTAAAGTTAAGCAAAATTGCATACTATTTTTCCTCTTCGTTAGTGTGTACACAGATTACTCGATAGGCAAAGACAGTTATGAATATAAAACATATAAAAGGAAGAACAAATGACGTTTGTACAGAACTTAACGACTTTATCAGCGGCTCAGAATCAATCATAAATCCTTGTAAAGGTGGCATAAGTGCGCCCCCTACAATTGCCATAACAAGACCCGCTGACGCAATACTTGCATCATCTTTTAAACCGCTTAGTGTGATGCCATAAATAGTAGGGAACATCAAAGACATACAACCCGAAACAGCAATAAGGCAATAAAGTCCTGTCATTCCCCCTGTAAATATAACCGCAATCATTAAGCACGCAGCACAAATTGCAAAAACGATGAGCAAAATTGCTGCATTAAACCAATTAAGTAAATACGTACAGACAAAACGACTTACCAGAAAAATGCACATAGCAACAATATTAAAGTTCTGCGCTTGGGATGCAGTTAAACCCACTTCAGTCATTCCATAATGAATAATAAATGTCCAACACATAATTTGTGCGCCCACATAAAATACTTGTGCTATTACTCCCTCAATATACCGTTTATTCTTCAAAAGTCGGATAAACACCTGTTTCAAGTCACTGTTACTTTTAGTTACTTTATTAACCTGTGTATTTGGTAAGCGATAAAATAAATAGATAAAAAATAGCACAATAACGATGATCGCGATGACTACATAAGGGCCACGTACAGTTACTAAGTCAGCAGCTTGCATTGCTTGATGTTTTAATGGTTGTTCTATAGAGAGCGTATGAAGTGCCTCTGTTAGCTTTCCATCAACGATGGCTGGAAGGAGCTTCGCATATTCAGGATGCTGTAGTTTTTCTTCAGCTCTAAACTGTTCGAGTTGAAGCTTATCGAGAATCAAAGTTGAAGCTACAAACATCCCCACCAAAGATCCTATCGGATTAAATGCTTGCGCTAAATTCAAGCGTTTTGTTGCAGTTTGTTCATCCCCCATTGATAAGATATAGGGGTTTGCTGTTGTCTCCAATAATGCTAACCCACAGGTTAATATACATAGTGCGGCCAAAAAGTAGTTAAATTCCATATAATAACTAGCAGGTATAAAAAGTAATGCACCAAAAGCATATAGGCCTAATCCAAGTAATATTCCAGATTTGTACGAATAATGACGAATAAATAGTGCTGCCGGAATCGCCATTACCCCATAACCAAAATAAAATGCAAATTGCACAAGACTACTCTGTGCATTTGAGATCAGAAATATATCTTTAAAAGCTTTTACCAAGGGGTTAGTAATGTCATTTGCAAACCCCCAAAGTGGAAAAAGTGCTGCAACTAAAATAAAAGGTATAAGCATGTCCTTTGCAATTAGGGGTGCTGTTACTTTTCCCTCTCTTGTTCTTAAATTAAGTGTGTTCATCGTTTGTCATGCTCTTTGTCAATTGTTTTTAATTCGGTCTTTTAAGTACTACCTATCAATAGAAGATTGCACGTAAAATTTATATATGCAATTTAATTTCATATAAGAAAAGTAACAATTTAAAATTAATCTTTAAAAACAGATGTTTAAAATTTCTCTTTTTAAAAAAACTGATCAGGTCAAAAAATTAGCGCCTTAATATGTAAGGAAAGGTATTGACTTGGATATTCATTAAACATATTTTATATATGAAAATTAAATTCAAACATGAAATTATATTGCTAATCTTTTATTGGCTGCTAACTTTTAATGAGAGAGTGAAATGTCTGAAAAAAAATTTGTGTTACTGCATGAGCAAGATAACGTTATTGTTTGTTGTCAGGCTGCGTACCATGGTGAAGCGATCACCATTGCAAATGATGAGCTAACGCTTAATACAGATGTCACTGTTGGTCATAAAGTTGCCTGCCGTGCAATTCAAAAAGGTGAACAAATTTTAAAATACGGTGTGCCTATCGGATCTGCCACTGACGATATTAAAAAAGGACAGCATGTGCACCTTCACAATATGAAGAGTGACTATATAGCAAGCCACACTAGGCACTCAGTTAGTGGAGATTAATATGCAGGGCTATTTAAGAAGTAATGGTAAAAAAGGTATTCGTAACACTGTAGTTGTTGCCTATTTGGTTGAGTGTGCTCACCATGTCGCTAGGACAATAGTTAATAAGTCGAACAATCAAGATATTCAGCTTATTGGTTTTCCGGGCTGTTATCCAAACAGCTATGCTCTTTCGATGATGACTCAACTATGTACCCACCCTAATGTTGGCGGTGTTTTGCTCGTATCTTTAGGTTGTGAAGGATTTAACCGAGAGCAACTAAGTGAAGCAATTAGTCAGTCTGGCCGTCCTGTAAGCACGCTTGTTATCCAAAATAATGGGGGTACTAAAAATACAATTGCAAAAGGGGTGCAAGAAGCTACTACTATCTTAGATCAAATTTCATCATGCCCTGTTGTAGACATGAGCGTCGATGAACTAGTCATTGGCACTATTTGCGGCGGCTCAGACGGCACCAGTGGCATTAGCGCAAACCCGGCAGTTGGTAAATGTTTTGACCGATTAATTAAAGCTGATGCAACCTGTATTTTTGAAGAAACCGGCGAACTTGTCGGTTGTGAGCAGATTATGGCTCATAGAGCAGAAAGTCCTGAACTAGCCAAGCAGCTCATTAATTGTGTCGTCAAAGCAGAAAATTACTACACTAAAATGGGCTATGGCAGTTTTGCCCCAGGCAATGCTGAAGGCGGTTTAACAACCCAAGAAGAAAAATCAATGGGTGCCTATGCCAAGTCTGGCGCATCGCAAATAAACGGCATTATTAAACCAGGAGAAAAGCCAAATAAAAAAGGCTTGTTCTTAATGGATGTGGTGCCCGATGGCGAACCAATGTTTGGTTTTCCGAATATTTCTGACAACCAAGAGATTGTCGAAATGATAGCCTCAGGTGCCCATATCACCTTATTTACCACAGGCCGCGGCTCTGTTGTTGGTTCAGCCATTTCACCGGTTATTAAAATCTGCGCCAATCCAGAAACCTATGCAAACCTCAGTGATGATATGGATATCAATGCCGGCGCTGTCATTGAAGGAAGTAAAACCGTTAAGCAAGTGGGTGATGAGATTTTTGACTTGATTGTTCGAGTCGGGAATGGTGAACAAACCAAATCTGAGCAAATGGGCCATCAAGAGTTTTTATTAACTTATAAAACCTTCGACAGCATTGGGCCAGCGTGCTTGAAATAAGGCTGAGGAATTCATCATGAGCAATTACTTTAACCACCTTTACCCTGACGTTGCAGACCTTAAGAAAAAAGCCAAGCAACGCATTCCTCGCTTTGCCTTCGATTACCTTGAAGGCGGCTGTATGCAAGAGCATGGTGTAAAGCGAAATAGAGATGACATCAATAGTGTGCAATTACGCAGTGAGCTATTAAAGCCATTTGCAGGTAGCAGCCAAACAGTCGAGTTATTTGGGCATACTTACGCTGCCCCATTTGGTATTGCGCCGGTTGGTTTACAAGGATTAATGTGGCCAAAAGCCCCAGAAATTCTTGCAAAAGCCGCCGCTGAAAAAAACATTCCTTATGTATTAAGCACCGTTTCGTCATCTAGCCTTGAGCGAATCGCAGAAGTATCACAAGGCCATGCGTGGTTTCAGCTTTATAACCCAACCGATGAAAAAATTAGGCTTGATTTACTCAATCGCATCAAAGCAGCCCACTACCCTGTTCTTGTGGTAACCGTTGATGTGCCTACCTTTGGCTACAGGCCGCGAGATATTAGAAATGGTCTCGCTATGCCACCGAAAATGACCTTGTCTAATATTATGCAAATGCTGACAAGACCTCGCTGGCTTTATGAAACCGCCCTTGCTGGCAAGCCAGAAATGGAAACCCTAAAGCCTTATATGCCAAAAAATATGCCCACCGATGAGCTGGCAGCCTTTATGAATAAAACAGTCATGGGCCGCGTTGATCTGGAAGGTTTAAAGCCAATTCGCGATTTATGGCAAGGGCCTTTGATCATCAAAGGGTTAATTAATGAGTCTGATGTACAAGCAGCCATTGCGCTCGGCGCCGATGGGGTTGTTATGTCAAACCATGGTGCACGTCAGCTAGATGCCGGTGAATCTCCAGTCAAACCACTGCAAACAGTCGCTGCCAAGTATTCAAAAGACATCAAAATTTTTATGGATAGCGGGCTTCGTAGCGGAACAAATATAGTGAGTGCACTTGCAAGCGGCGCCGATTTTACATTTTTAGGCAGGCCCTTTGTGTATGGCGTTGGTGCCCTAGGCGATAAAGGCGGCATTCACACCATCAATGCCTTGATGATGCAAATTACACAGATCATGAATCAGCTAGGCTGCGCCTCAGTGTCAGAATTGCCTGAATTTTTGGTGAAGTAAGGAAAACATAAGAGGTATGTTATGAAAAACACATTTAAAACGCGCCCGCTTGGAAAAACCGACATTGAGGTTTCAACCCTCGGCTTTGGCGCGGCCTCTATGGGTAACCTATATCAAGCAGTGAGCGATGAAGAAGCTAAAAACACCTTAACAGCAGCAATTGATGTAGGCATTTCATTATTCGATACCGCTCCTCGCTATGGTGCGGGCTTAAGTGAACGTCGTGTTGGTGATGCCCTAAGAGGCCTTGATAAAAAAGAGTATATCTTATCAACCAAGGTTGGCAGATTGATCAAACCCGATCCTCATGCTGATGTAACACAACTTCGTCATGGTTTTGCTACGCCAATGCCTTTTGATGCTCAATATGACTATAGCTACGATGGCATTATGCGATCTTTTGAAGATAGCCAACAACGTTTAGGCTTAGCTGAAATTGATATTTTACTCGTCCATGACCTAGGGATTGATACACACGCCGAGCAAGATGCTTTTTATTTTATGCAATTTGAGCAAGGTGGTTACCGAGCGTTAGAAGAGCTCAAAGCGAGTGGGCAAATTAAAGCAATCGGTTTAGGGGTTAATGAAGTAGAGGTATGCCAACGAGTGATGGCAATTGGCCAGTTCGATTGCTTTTTATTAGCCGGTCGTTATTCGTTATTAGAGCAACAACCTCTCGATGATTTTTTACCTGCATGCATAGATCATGGTGCGTCTATTATCTTAGGTGGCCCCTATAACTCGGGTATATTAGCAACGGGCGTTCGCAACTTTCAAAACCCGTACTACAACTATCAACCAGCTCCTCAAGAAATCATCGAGAAAGTCGCCAAAATTGAAGATATTTGTTTTGATCATAATGTCACTTTAGCGGCTGCGGCTTTACAGTTTCCACTTGCGCATCCTGCTGTTGCCTCTGTTATACCAGGGCTTGGTAACGAAAAGCGGGTCAACAAAACTGTCGAGTTATTTAATCAAGCTATCCCAAAACTGTTTTGGCAAGATTTAAAAACAGCTGGGCTTATTGCACAGCATGCGCCTACTCCAGAAAGCGGAGACGCATTATGAGCACTGTCAGCACACTCAATCCAATTAAGAAGATAGATAGCCATCAACATTTTTGGCAATTGAGCCGTGGCGACTATCGCTGGTTAACTGAAGATTTAACCGTGCTTTATCAAGATTACTTGCCTGAAAGGCTCACTACGACCCTTGCTATTAATGACATTGCTAACACCATAGTGGTGCAAGCGGCCGACTCACATGATGAAACGCGTTTTTTACTGCAACTTGCTAAGTCATACAGTTTTATTGCTGGTGTTGTTGGTTGGGTCGACTTTACCGATACAAACGCTCTAAGGCAGTTAACCTTATTTGCAGCAGATCCTAAATTCAAAGGTGTACGCCCAATGCTACAAGACATTGAGCAAATTGATTGGATCTTAAACCCAGAGTTTACGCCAATTTTTCAGTTTTTAGCGGCGCATAACCTTTGTTTTGATGCACTAGTTCATGAGTGCCATTTGCCGCATATCGTTACTATTGCAAAGCGGCATCCTGATTTAAACATTGTTATTAATCACTTAGCTAAACCAGATTTAACAAAGCCAAAGTGTGAGCAATGGGAAGACTCACTCTACCAACTAGCATGCTTAAACAATGTTGCAATTAAGTTTTCTGGGCTCATGTCACAAGCTAAAGCAAATTGTGTAGACATCGACACATATCGGCCCTACTTCGAGCTCATTTATCAGTTATTTGGGGCCAACCGAATATTATGGGGCAGCGACTGGCCTGTAGTTAACATGAATGGCTGTTATACCGACTGGCATTACATCAGCGATGTACTGATAAGTGTTCTACCAGTCTCTGAGCAACGAAAGATTTGGTCCGATAATGCCAAAAGACTATACCGATTATTTTAATTTCCCCAGTTAAGGACATTTTATGACCCAGCAAAATACTAAAAAAATTGCCCTAGTAACCGGTGGCGGAAGCGGCATCGGGCGCAGCATCTGTTTACGCTTAGCAAAACGTGACATGCATATCATCGTTGTTGATTTAAATCTTGAGGCTGCAAACTTAGTGAAAGATGAAATTATTCACGAAACAGGCAGTGCCGATGCGTATGCCGTTGATGTTGCAAACCACCAGCAAGTTCATGATTTATTCAATACGATTACGAAGCACTACCCCATTGATATTTTGGTTAACAACGCGGGTATTGCGCACATCGGCAATATCGAAAACACCACAGAAGCTGATTTAGACAGACTCTATAACATTAATGTTAAAGGCGTTTATAACTGTATTCATGGTGCCATTAATAGCATGAAATCGAGAAAAACAGGCGTCATTATTAACCTAGCTTCTGTCGCATCTTCAGTCGGTATTGCCGATAGATTCGCGTATTCAATGACTAAAGGTGCGGTATTAACCATGACCTATTCAGTTGCAAAAGACTACATAAATGATGGCATACGGTGTAACTGTATTGCTCCTGGTCGCGTGCACACCCCTTTTGTCGATAACTTTTTAGCCAAAAGTTACCCAGATAATCAGGCTGAAATGTTTGAAAAGCTATCTAAAAGTCAGCCTATAGGCCGCATGGGTAAACCAGAAGAAATTGCAGGCCTTGTCGATTACCTCTGCTCAGATGATGCAGCCTTCATTACCGGCAGCAATTTCCCTATTGATGGCGGTTTCGTCACCTTAAATAATTAATAGAAGTAAAGAGAATCATCATGAAACTACTAAGATATGGCCCACATGGCCAAGAAAAACCAGGCATCATAGACAGCGAAGGCAAACTTCGTTGTTTAAGTGGTGTTATAAGTGATATTAACGGCAACACCCTGTCAGCAGATACACTCCTTACTATTAATCAGCTTGATTTAAGTTCTTTACCGCTTATCGAAGAGCCTGTACGTATCGGTTCGTGTATTGCTGATGTAGGTAAGTTTATTTGTATTGGCTTAAATTACGCTGATCATGCCGCAGAATCTGGTATGGCAATCCCAAAAGAGCCTGAAGTATTTAGCAAGGCCACCAGTTCTATTAGTGGCCCTAACGATAATATAATCAAGCCTAAAAATAGCGAAAAGCTAGACTGGGAAGTTGAACTTGCCATTGTCATTGGTAAACACGCCTCTTATATCGATGTAGAAAACGCTTATGATTACATTGCCGGTTATTGTGTATGTAACGATGTGTCTGAACGAAACTTCCAATTAGAACGTGGCTCACAGTGGGACAAAGGTAAAGGCTGTGACACGTTTGGCCCACTTGGCCCATGGTTAGTAACCAAAGATGAAATTTCTGATCCACTTAATTTAGATATGTGGTTAAAGGTGAACGATACCCAATACCAAAACGGCAACACCAAAACCATGGTGTTTGACCCAGCGTATATCGTTAGTTATCTCAGCCAATTCATGAGTTTACAGCCAGGTGATGTTATCTCTACCGGAACGCCACCGGGTGTTGGTTTAGGGCAAACGCCACCGGTTTATCTAAAAGATGGCGACACCATCACTCTAGGCATTGAAGGCCTTGGTGTACAACAGCAAATCGTCGTTGATTATAAAAAATTACACTAAGTAATAAATCCCAAATTACATTTGATCTAGACCCAAAATCCGATAGAGCAACAGCCTATCGGATTTTTATACTAATTCGCTTAATTAAGTGATCTATTTTGAAGCAATAAAACCTCGTTGATAGCAAGGCAAAAATTTCGTTATTTAGTTGTTCTAAATCAGAAATTTTTAACGCAGATAGCGACAGGTTTAATCCTTCAAAATGATTAAGTATTATTGCGGATTGGTATTATTTAACTAATTGGCGAGTTTCAAACCAATAATGCCAAGGGCAATCAGCAGTAGGCTTGCTATTTTTAATAGGTTTACGCCTTCTGATAATAACGTCATGCCAATAATTGCAGAGCCAATTACGCCGATACCTACCCAAACCGCATAAGCCAAACTAAGTGGTAATGATTTCAGCGCTACGCTTAAGCAATAAAAGCTCGCAGCCATGGTTAAGATTGTAAAGAATGAAATGAGTGGTTTTGTAAAACCGTTTGATTGTTTTAGGCCATAAGCCCAAGCGACTTCAAGTAAGCCAGCAGTAATAAGTAGGATCCAATTCATGGTCGACCTCTTTAAGGGGTCGTCCCCGAATTTAAATTACAACTTTAAGGTCGTCCTTAAAGCGGTGCAGTACATCACCACACCCGACGAAACTTAGCACGCCCAAGTTAGTAAGGCAACTATAGCCAAAAAAGCGAGCAATCTACTCGCTTTTCTCTACTTGGTTTTGTTTATCGCCTATTAACTCACATTTAGCGACCAATAATCAATGCGCCACCTTGAGCTAATAAGTTTAAGGTTAACTTACCACTACTACTTACTGTGACTTTCTTAGTACCAGCGCTACCATCTTTGTTATCAAACAACAGGGTGACTTTTTTGCCCGCTAACATAGGTAAATCAATATCGAATGTTTTGGCTTTATTTTCACCATTCACGGCTGCTACCCACCATGTTTGCTGATGACGCCTTGCTATCGTTGCATCTTGACCCGGCTGACCAGCAATATAGCGTGTTTCATCCCATACAGTTGGCATCACCTTTAAAGTATCAATAACAAATTGAGGTTGCTCTTCAAGGTTATTTGGCGTCAGGCCAAAATGTTGCACTGGTGATTGATAAAGCACACCTGTTGCCAGTTCAAATGTATCTGTGGTTTTGCGAATAGTGCCGACTGTTTGATCTTGAGATAAGCGTTTGTTTAAAAACACTGGGGCAAAATCCATAGCGCCAATAGCATTACGAGTGAACGGTAGAATAGTCGCGTTATAGGCATGTAAGTCTAACGAGTTTTGATGAAAAACAAGGTTTTCCGATGCCAGTACCGCTTCAGATGTGACGAAGTTAGGATACATTCTTTCCCAGCCACGCGGTATGGTGCTGCCATGAAAGGTGATCACTAAACCATACTGATTTGCATCTGTAAGAATATCTTCATACAGTTTAATGGTTTCTTGTTTATCACCACCAAAAAAATCTACTTTAAGCCCTTTAACACCAATGCTTTGCAACCACGCCATTTCGTTTCGACGTGCAGGTGCACTGTTCATTCTATTTTGCGGGGTCTGTGGTGCATCATTCCACCAGCCATTTGAGTTGTACCACAAAATAACATCAACGCCCTTACCATTGGCGTATTTAACCAATTCAGCCATTCTCTCGCGGCCAATGTTTTTATCCCACCAGTTATCGATTAATACATATTCAAAATTTAATGATGCAGCTAAATCAATAAATTTGATTTGATCATCGTAGTTGATACTTGGGTCTTGCCAAACAATCCAGCTCCATGTTGAACGACCCATTTTATATTCTTGGCTTGCTTGATAAAGCGGTTTAACCAAATCAAATGCCACAGTTGATTCAACAATTGGTTTTAAACTTGTTCCTAACGTAATGGTACGCCAAGGTGTAGTTGCAGGTATTGCCATAGCCGCATAAGTTGCACCAATACCATTGTTTTCACCGGCCTGAGGAAATGAAATGCGATATACACCGTCTTTCGTGCCTTCGCTTAATTTTGAGCCAACATAATGGCTATCAACACCGGTTTCAGAAATTAGTAACCAACCTTTATCGCTATTTTTAAATAATGCAGGAAAGGTATAGCCCACGCCGTTCGCTGACGGTGTTCCAAGGGCTTCGTTAAAGGTGTAAGGCTCTTCGTAACTTGGTTTTGTTTGCATCCAGCCCGTTTCAGGTAAGGCTTGAGGGCTTATAAACGTGGTTGCATTATCTGGTAAATTAAAAGCACTATATTCAGCTAACACCTTAATACGGGTATCTGTTTCAGCTCCCGATATCTGATAACGAAATGCAACATCGCTATCAGACACGTTAAACTCGACTCCTAGTACTTTGCCCTCTTGGTTTTCAAATTGCGCTTTTAAGGTATTCGCCGTGTAGTTTACTTCACTCACCTTTGCATTATGCAGCTGATATCTTTCATTGACTGAAGCTGTTGTATGGCTTTTATATTTTAGGCTTTGTGAAAAATCACCTAGGTTGGTATTTAAACCAAGCTGTGATTGCTGCAAAAACTCTTGGTTGCCATAATTTACGCTATAAACAAGCTGATTTTGTTGTTTTTCGAGTTTTACAGTTATTTGTCCATCTGGGCTTGTAACGCTAAGCGGTAATTGTGCGTGAGCAAGCATAGAGCTTATGAGAAGTGATATATAGAGACTTGGTTTTATCATTATTGTTATCCTTAAGCTGTAAAAGCATTAAGTGATATCATAATACAAATATAAAGTTTTTGTCACCCAAGCCTATTAATATTCGTAGTGATCGTAAAATGTACTCCACCCGTTAGATATTGTTACAGTTGCTAGGTTGTATATTTACAGCAAAAGGCTAAGCTTTAGATAAATAACAAAAACTTAAACAATTTATGAAACTACTAACCGTATTTTTTTTATTCGCCTCATATCAAGCTCTTGCGGGCCTTACGCCTGTTAGCTTTGAAAAAAATGGCGAAATCATCACTGAAGAAGCGGAGCGTTTCAACGGCGGATATGGTTATAACTTAGATGCCAAACATGTTTTAAAGCTCGTTACTTTAGATTGGCCTCCTTATATAGACGAAAACTTATGCAACAAAGGCTGGCTTTACCAATTTGCTGTAAGCTCCTTACTTGAAAAAGGCTATGGCGTGCACATTAGCTTTTATCCTTGGGCACGCGCCGTAAGAGAAGCTGAATTAGGTCGCGCTGATATTCTCTTTCCTGAATATTTCATTGAAGATGATGTTATTTCAGATAACTTCCTTGATAAAACCCGCAACGATTTACTCGCTTTAAGCCATGCCATTCCAGGTGGGGATCTTTCTTTCGTGGCGTTAAAGGGAACTCAAATTCCATTTAATGGGGATTTAAACTCTGTAAAAGACTTGCCTATTGGTGTAGTTCGCTCATATAAAAACACCAAAGAGCTCGATGCCATGATTGATAATAAAGAAATCGATACAATCGTCGCTAATAATGAGTACCAACTAATTCACCTCTTACTTAGTAACCGCGTAAGCCTGATTGTGGCAGATCTTGAAGTGTTAAAAGCAAGCGTTTACAAGTCTGAATTATCAATTAGCGGCAAACGACAAATACTAGAATCACTGGTTGCATTGGCACCTAAACTTGAATACAAACCGCTATATTTTTCTGTCAGCAAATCAACGCCGCACTGGCAAAAAGTTTTAGAAGACTTAAATGACGAAATAGAACTAATGCAACAAAGCGGCAAGTTTGATGAGTTTATTGAAGGCATGAAGCAACAATGCTACGGATTAGACAAAGCGGCGTAAACGCCGCTTTATTTTGATTATATGTACTGCTACTGAGGCACTCGAACCCAGCCTTCCATTAATACACGTGCACTTCGGCTCATACTTGCTTTTGTGACTTGCCAATTACCATCAACAAGTGTTGCAGCAGCGCCCACTTTTAAAGTGCCAGAAGGATGACCAAAGTTTACCTCCTGACGCTCACCACCACCTGCAGCAAAGTTTACCAAGGTACCAGGAATAGCAGCTGCAGTACCTATTGCAACCGCAGCCGTGCCCATCATGGCATGGTGCAATTTACCCATCGACATAGCACGTACTACTAAATCAATATCGGTTTCATTTACAATTTTACCGCTTGATGCATGATAAGTTTTAGCTGGTGCTACCCAAGCTACCTTTGGCGTATGTTGACGTGCTTTTGCTTCATCAATATGAGAAATCAGCCCCATTTTCAACGCCCCGTAGGCACGAATCGTTTCTAATTTTTCTAGTGCCGATGCATCACCGTTAATGGCTTCTTGCAGCTCTGTACCATCGTAGCCAACTTCACTGGCGTTAATGAAAACTGTAGGAATACCCGCATTGATCATCGTTGCAGACAACATACCAATACCCGGTACTTCTAGTTCATCGACTAAGTTACCTGTTGGAAATAAGGCCCCTTCTCCATCTGCAGGGTCCATAAATTCAAGTTTTACTTCAGCGGCTGGAAAGGTCACGCCATCAAGCTCAAAATCACCAGTTTCTTGCACTTCACCGTTAGTAATTGGCACATGTACTATGATGGTTTTACTTATGTTTACTTGCCAAACTTTAACTTCGACAACGCCGTTGTCTGGTATTTTGCTGGCATCAACAAGTCCGTTCGACACAGCAAAGGCTCCGACTGCTGAAGTTAAATTTCCGCAGTTGCCACTCCAATCAACAAACGCTTTATCGATAGCTACTTGACCGAACAGATAATCAACATCGTGATCAGCTTTAGCGCTTTTCGATAAAATCACGGTTTTACTGGTGCTTGAGGTTGCACCGCCCATACCGTCAGTTTGTTTTTGGTAAGGATCGGGGCTGCCAATCACACGTAATAACAGATTATCACGCGCCTCACCTGCCACTTGGGCAGGCTCAGGTAAGTCAGTTAAGTTAAAAAACACCCCTTTACT
Source organism: Pseudoalteromonas shioyasakiensis (assembly GCF_019134595.1). Lineage (NCBI taxonomy): Bacteria > Pseudomonadati > Pseudomonadota > Gammaproteobacteria > Alteromonadales > Pseudoalteromonadaceae > Pseudoalteromonas > Pseudoalteromonas shioyasakiensis. The sequence continues at coordinate 2,045,977 of NZ_CP077770.1, forward strand.
GGTGCCGCCACGCATATAGGTCGCGGGCACCTTAATTTGTGGTTTAAACGCCATCGCTTAGTGCTCCTCAGATTCTAAGAAATCTTGCGCGAAACGTTGCAGTACACCACCCGCTGAATAAATTGACACTTCTTCAGCAGTATCTAAACGACACGTCATTGGTACTTCAACGATTTCACCATTGGCACGGGTAATCACTAGTGTCAGTGTTGCGCCTGGTGTTGGCTCACCTTTGACACTAAAACTTTCACTACCATCAATACCTAGCGTAGTTCGTGTCGTGCCTGCTTTAAACTCAAGCGGTAATACGCCCATACCAATTAAGTTGGTACGGTGAATACGCTCAAAGCCCTCGGCTGCAATCACTTGAACACCAGCTAAGCGTACACCTTTTGCAGCCCAGTCACGTGATGAACCTTGACCATAATCGGCACCTGCCACAATAATAAGCGGCTGCTTGCGCTGCATGTAGGTTTCAATAGCTTCCCACATACGTGTCACTTTGCCTTCTGGTTCAATACGAGCGTATGAACCTTGCTTCACTTCACCATTTTCTTTAACCATTTCATTCAATAACTTAGGGTTAGCGAATGTTGCACGTTGTGCAGTTAAATGGTCGCCTCGGTGAGTAGCATACGAGTTAAAATCTTCTTCCGGCAGACCCATTTTAGCTAGGTACTCACCAGCGGCACTTGACGCTAAAATCGCATTCGAAGGCGATAAGTGATCAGTAGTGATGTTGTCACCCAGTACGGCTAATGCACGCATATCACTAAGAGAACGCTCACCCGCTAATGCGCCTTCCCAATAAGGTGGGCGGCGAATATAAGTACTTTGTGGGCGCCATTGGTAAAGTGGATCGTTGTCTTCACCGTAATCTACACTTAAGTCGAACATTGGCTCGTAAACCTTTTTAAACTGCTCAGGTTTAACACTTTGTTTGATCACTGCATCAATTTCTTCGTCTGATGGCCATAAATCCATAAGGCGAATTTCGTTGCCTTGTTGATCATGCCCTAATACATCTTTTTCGATATCAAAACGAATAGTACCGGCAATAGCATAAGCAACAACCAGTGGTGGTGAAGCTAAGAATGCTTGTTTAGCATAAGGGTGAATACGACCATCGAAGTTACGGTTACCCGACAATACAGCCGTTGCGTATAAATCACGGTCAATCACTTCTTGTTGAATTTTAGGATCAAGCGCACCACTCATGCCGTTACAGGTTGTACAAGCAAAGGCAACAATACCAAAGCCAAGTTGTTCAAGCTCAGGTAATAAATTGGCTTCTTCTAAGTAAGACTTAACCGCTTTAGAACCCGGTGCCAGTGATGTTTTAACCCATGGCTTACGAGTTAACCCTTTAGCGTTGGCATTACGCGCAAGTAAACCTGCAGCAATAACGTTGCGTGGGTTACTTGTATTCGTACAACTTGTGATTGCAGCAATGATACAGGCACCATCTGGCATTAAGCCTTCTTCATTCTCAACAACGCCAGTGATACCCGCTTTATCAAGTTCGCTTGTTGCAACACGGCGATGTGGATTCGAAGGGCCCGCAATATTGCGACCAACTGATGATAGATCAAAGGTTAACACACGCTCATATTCGGCCGTTTTAAGGCTATCACTCCAAAGGCCAGTTTCTTTTGCATAAGTTTCAACTAGTTTAACTTGCTCTTCTTCACGGCCTGTTAAACGTAGATAGTCAAGTGTGTTGTCATCGATGTAGAACATCGCAGCTGTTGCGCCAAACTCTGGCGTCATATTAGAAATAGTTGCTCTATCACCTAGGGTAAGTGCATCGGCACCTTCACCATAAAATTCAAGGTAGGTCGACACAACTCTTTCATTACGTAAAAATTCGGTGATCGCTAATACGATATCGGTTGCAGTAATACCCGGTTGTGGCTTGCCTTTTAGTTCAACACCCACAATGTCAGGTAAACGCATGTAAGATGCACGGCCAAGCATCACGCTTTCAGCTTCAAGACCACCTACACCGACGGCAATTACCCCTAACGCATCGACCATAGGTGTGTGGCTATCTGTACCAACTAATGTATCTGGGAATGCCACGCCATCACGTTTTTGGATCACCGGCGACATTTTCTCTAAATTAATCTGATGCATAATGCCGTTACCCGGCGGGATCACATCTATATTTTTGAATGCTGTTTTTGTCCAATTGATAAAGTGGAAACGGTCATCGTTACGACGGTCTTCAATAGCACGGTTTTTTTCAAATGCGTCAGGTTCAAAACCTGCGTGTTCAACCGCTAATGAGTGGTCAACAATTAACTGTGTAGGTACCACAGGGTTTACTTTTGCAGGATCGCCGCCTTTTGCAGCAATAGCATCACGCAGACCTGCTAAATCAACTAACGCTGTTTGACCTAAGATATCGTGACAAACAACACGCGCAGGAAACCATGGAAAATCTAAATCACGCTTGCGGTCAATTAACTGCGACAGTGCATCATTTAGCATTTCAGGTTCACAGCGACGAACTAAGTTTTCGGCAAGTACTCGCGATGTGTAAGGAAGTGTGGCATAGCTGCCCGGTTTAATTGCATCAACAGCAGCGCGAGTATCAAAGTAATCGACTCCGGTGCCTGCTAATGGTTTTCTAAAATTTGTATTCATGATGATTCTACTTGTACTTGGTGACGGAGAACAAAGGTGGGCTGATTGTTTTTGTATTTATTTCGCCCCTTCATAAAGGGGCAGCCAAGCTACCCCTATCACTGATTTAATTACGATTAACGCTCAGAAATTGGCGTGTAGCTACGCGCTTCTGGGCCCGTATAATCTGCACTTGGGCGAATAATACGGTTATTAGCACGTTGCTCTTTCACGTGCGCTGTCCAACCTGTTACACGGCTCATCACGAAAATTGGCGTGAATAACTTAGTTGGGATACCCATGAAGTGATACGCAGATGCATGGAAGAAATCAGCATTACAGAATAATTTCTTTTCACGCCACATTACTTCTTCACAGCGAACAGACACAGGATATAAAACATCGTCACCCACTTCTGCAGCCAGTTTTTCTGACCATTTTTTGATGATAACGTTACGTGGATCTGATTCACGGTAAATGGCGTGACCAAAGCCCATGATCTTGTCTTTACGCTCAAGCATACCCATCAGCGCATCTTCAGCTTGGTCTGCACTTGTAAAGCCTTCAATCATATCCATAGCCGCTTCGTTCGCACCACCATGTAATGGACCACGTAAACTACCGATAGCACCCGTTACACAAGAGTGAATATCAGACAATGTTGATGCACACACACGCGCAGTAAATGTTGATGCATTAAACTCATGCTCTGCATAAAGAATTAAAGACACATTCATTACTTGCTCAAACAGTGCTGATGGTGCTTCGTCATGTAATAAACGTAAGAAGTGTGCACCTACCGAATCATCATCTGTTTCAGTTTCAATACGAACGCCGTCATGGCTAAAACGATACCAGTAACAAATAATGCTTGGGAATACGGCAACTAGGCGGTCAATCGCATCATTCGCTTGTGAGAAATCTTGCTCCATTTCTAGGTTACCTAGCATTGAACAACCCGTACGCATTACATCCATTGGATGCGCGTCTTTAGGAATGTTCTCAAGCACTGTTTTTAGTGCATCTGGTAAGCCACGTAGTGATTTTAGCTTTGCTTTATATTCAGTTAGCTCAGACTCTGTTGGTAATTCACCGCGCGACAGTAAAAAAGACACTTCTTCAAACTGCGCTTTATCTGCTAATTCACTAATATCATAACCACAATAAGTTAAACCTGAACCTGATTGACCTACTGTACACAGTGCTGTTTCACCTGCTACTTGACCACGTAAACCTGCGCCGCCTAATGCTTTATCTACCATGAGTGTTCTCCTTATATGTTGTCGTTATGATTTTTTAGCTGAGAAAAGGTTATCGAGTGTGTTTTCATATGAGTGATAATCTAAAAACTCATATAATTCCGCACGTGTTTGCATATTGTCTACTTGGCTTTGTTGCGAGCCTTCGCTAAGAATAGACGAATAAACATTAAGTGCGGCTTTATTCATCGCTCTAAATGCACTAAGTGGATAAAGTACAATCTCAACACCCACTTCGCTTAATTGCTCTTTTGTATAGAGCGGTGTTTGACCAAACTCAGTGATATTCGCAAGAATTGGTACATTTAACGCCTTTGCAAATGCTTGGTAATCTGCTAAATCATGTACAGCTTCTGCAAAAATAGCGTCTGCACCAGCTTCAACACACGCTGCTGCGCGGTCAATCGCGGCATTTAAGCCTTCTTTTTGGAATGCATCAGTACGCGCCATAATATAAAAATCACTGTCTGTTTTGGCATCAACCGCAGCTTTAATACGGTCAACCATTTCATCTTTAGACACGATCTCTTTATTAGGACGGTGACCACAACGTTTTTGTGCTACTTGGTCTTCAATATGGAAGCCCGCTGCGCCTGCCTTGGTCATTTCTTTAACGGTACGAGCAATATTAAATGCACCGCCCCACCCTGTGTCAGCATCAACAAGAAGCGGTAAGTCGGTAGCGCTGGTGATTCGACGAATATCTTCAAGTACGTTATCTAGGCTAGTCATACCTAAATCTGGCATGCCGTATGACGCGTTAGCAACACCCGCACCTGAGAGGTAAAGTGCTTGGTGACCGGTTTTTTCTGCCATCATTGCGCAGTACGCGTTGACGGTGCCAACCACTTGCAATGGCTTGTTGTTGGCGATTGCCTGTTTGAATTTTAATCCTGCTGACATTGGATAACTCCTATCTTTGAACGGTTTCAGCTCTTTGGCTGACTCTATTTTTTAAATCTAAATTGTGACTGTTTAACTAAGGCGCTACTGATTTTTTGCTGCGAGTAAGTCAAACTTAGTCTGAATATTTGCCTGAGACGCACTAATATGGCGTTTCATAAGCATTTCGGCTAATTCACCGTCATGGTTTTCAATGGCATTAATAATAGCCAAGTGTTCATCAAACGCTTTTGATACACGCGGCCCAACCATACCCATTTGGACACGGTACATACGAATTAACTGGTACAACTCATTACATAAAAGATGAATTAAGTGTGCGTTTTTCGACCCTTTAATAATGCGATAATGAAAATCAAGGTCGCCCGCTTCTTGGTAGTATGATTCACCTTCTTTTACACGCTGTGTTTGTAAGTGCTGATTCAATAACTGCTTTAAACCCTGCACTTCTTCAGGTTCCATGTTGTCCGCAGCTAACCGACAAGCCAGCCCTTCTAGGGCACTACGCACCTGATAGACTTCGATTAAACGCTCAGCGGTCAGTGCAACTACACGGCAACCAACATTGGCTTTACGCTCTACCAAATAACAGCTTTCTAAACGATTTAGCGCCTCACGTAAGGTGGCACGGCTTACACCATAGCGTTTAGCAAGTTCTGGCTCAGAAATTTTGCTACCCTGCTCGATGGTGCCCTGGACGATTTCACGGCGCATGTCGACAAACACTTGGTCTGATGCTGTTGTTATCGTGATATCGTTGTAGTTATCGTTTGCTTTTTGCTCTGTCATAATAGGTCTATCAAAGTACTAAATTAAGATTGTCGACAATTTGTGAGTTCACTATGCGCCCTATCATTGAAACTGTCAACCTTGAGTTCGGAAAAACAGGCTAAAAAACCAACAAAATGTCGACATAAATTGATATTTATCAAAAATAATGGCTATAAAGAACATTTATATTGGCAATTTGTCGACACTTTAATCTCACCGTTAAAAAGCTAAAAATATCCCCTGATAGCGCTATAAATGGTATGATCCGGCTATTACTACGTGATGTGAGAGCCATTTAGTGGACGCTAATACATATATTCCTGACTCATTTATTGATGATGTAAAAAGCTACCTTCCTGAACATTTATTATTAGACGACTTTATAGCAGCCTGTCGACGCCCACTAAGACGATCTGTTCGCGTAAATACTTTAAAAATGTCAGTCGCTGAATTTCAGCGTCAATGCGCCAAAAAAGGATGGGAGTTAACAGCAATTCCATGGTGCGAAGAAGGATTCTGGCTAACACGACCAAGCGACGAAGAAGCGGCCCTTGCAATCGGTAATACCGATTTACATTTAAGTGGCGCTATGTATGTGCAAGAAGCCAGCTCAATGTTACCGCCGGTAGCACTGAGAGCCGAAGTTAAGCAAAGCGACGCAGTGCTTGATATGGCATCGGCACCTGGTTCAAAAACATCACAAATCGCCGCCATGATGAATAATAATGGCGTGTTAGTTGCCAATGAGTTGTCTTCGTCACGCTTAAAAGTATTAGCAGCAACCCTCAAACGTATGGGCGTAGGTAATTGCGCATTATCACATTTTGACGGTGTGATATTCGGGGATTATATGTATGAGTGCTTCGACAGTATTTTGCTAGACGCCCCGTGTTCAGGTGAAGGCACGGTTCGTAAAGATGCAGACGCCCTAAAGAATTGGTCAATCGAATCTAATATTGATATTGCTGCTGTGCAAAAAGCCCTTATCAAAAGTGCCTTTTATGCCCTAAAACCAGGTGGTATATTAGTTTATTCGACCTGTACTTTAACACCGCTTGAGAACCAACAAGTGTGTGAGTATCTATTAGCAGAGTTCCCTGATTGCATTGAAGTACAATCGCTCGATACCCTGTTTGATGGCGCAGACAAAGCGACAACCAGCGAAGGTTATTTGCATGTTTGGCCGCAAACTTACGACAGTGAAGGTTTCTTCATAGCTAAATTTAAAAAAATAGCGTCAAGCGATAACCCTAATCAAAAAGTTAAAAAAGGCGCATTTCCGTTTGCAGAGTTTGATAAAAAGCAAAGCCAAGCGTTTATGCAAACAATTAAAAAACAGTTCGGTCTAAAATCACTCAAAGGCACGTTAATGCAGCGTGATAAAGAGCTTTGGTTGTTTCCAGATGGCTTTGATGAACTGCAAGATAAAATTAAATACTCACGTTTAGGTATTCAACTTGGTGTGATCCACAAAGGCGGTGTTCGCTTGGCGCATGAGTTTGCCACCGTCTTTGGCCAAGATTGCGATAAAAATACCTTTGAGATGTCTGCTTGCCAAGCAAACGATTACTTTAACGGTAAAGATATTAGGCTCGAAAAACCAACGCAAGATAATGGTGAAGTAGTTTTAATGTTATGTGGTTGCCCGGTAGGCCTAGGTAAGTGGCAAAAGAATAAAATTAAGAACTCATTACCTCGTGATTTGGTCCAAAATGCCCAGTTGATAACTTGGGTATAAGTTGCGCATAAAGACTGTATAAATAAGGCGCTAATTTAGGTAAAAAGCTGTAACAGACTGATTTTAAACTAGTATAAAATTTGTACATTTACCGTGCAATTTCCTGCTGATTAACTACACTTAAAAGTACTTTCTACTTCTCCCTACTGAATTTAGAAGGTGTTTTTTTATAGTTAGCGCAGGCTCACACGAGCCACCCCCTAAGCCCAGAACAATGCGGATTCGTTCTGGGCGTTTTTTTATTCAAAAGTCGCATAGCAAAGCATTAGCCTTTTTGATTTCATTGTAAAAACAATGATAAAGGATTGATTATGCTTAAACCCTTGTGCGTCGTACTACCACTTTTAATCAGCAGCCAAACTCAGGCAAAAAGCAGTGACTACCTAGGCTTTGACTACCCTAATAAGGCTAAAAATGCTGTCAGTATCACTTTTGATGATGCAAGACATAGCCAAGTTGATACCGGTTTAGCGCTTTTAAACAAATACCAAATAAAAGCGACATTTTATGTATCCCCTTTTAACGTAAAAGAACGTGTTGAAAAGTGGCAAATGGCTGTAAAAACAGGTCACGAAATTGCTAATCATACGGAAAGCCACTTGTGTACCGGCAACTTTGAATGGCTTCGTGAACTTGGGGTGTCGCTTGAACAATTTACGTTAAAAGAAATAGAGCAAGATATCTTAAAGGGGCAAGACTATATAAAAGCCACACTCAACGTGACACCAACCGCTTTTGCCTACCCTTGCGGTAACACCTTTGTTGGCCGTGGTGCAAATACTAAAAGTTATGTACCGTTAATAGCCAAGCACTTTAAAACAGGTAGAACTTGGCTCGACGAAACGGCGAATAATACCAATTCGCTTAATTAAGTGGTCTATTTTGAGGCAATAAAACCTCGTTGATAACAAGGCAAAAATTTCGTTATTTAGTTGTTCTAAATCAGAAATTTTTAACGCAGGTAGCGACAGGTTTAATCCCTCAAAATGATTAAGTATTATTGCGGATTGGTATGACCCCAACTTTACAGACTTTTCTCAGTTAACTAGCTTACCCATCGATGGGCTTACTTTCGAAGAGATCAAAAAAGCCATAGAACAGCACCGAACTAACAATAGTTGGATCATTCTGGCAGGCCACGATATTGGCAAACGAGATCAGTACACTACCGGCAGCGAAGCCCTAGAACAGCTCATAGTTTATCTACAAGATCCTAAAAATGGTTTTTGGTTAAATACTGTAAGTAATGTTGCTGACTACGTTGAGGCGAATCGCAAAGTATTCGATTAATTATCGTTTAAATCGAATTCAGTTATTTGGTTATCAGCGTGAATAAGTTCATATTTAGCAAGCAAACCGTCATTGAGCTCAATTAAGCTGATAGCCGCATTACTGACCAAATACTTTTGTCCTTCGCCTATGGTTTGGTGTTTATCAACTTCCATTTGCCAACGCTTAGTGAAAAAATTAAGTGGGCTTTTTGGCGCATATAAAATTGAGTCGAGTTTATCGAGAACATTAATAAGTTTGCGTGGGAACTCATTTTTAATGCCACTGGCAGTCAATTGCCAAATTCGGTTTTTATGTTTACCAAAGCGCTTTTGCACTGAAAAACAAAATGAATAATGAACATCTCCAGAGAGGATCAAAGTTTCTTTTGGTGTATCTTCACGGCGAAAAGTATCTAGCAGCTTTTTAGCAGAACCTTCATGGGCCATCCAGTTTTCAACATCAACTAACAAGGGTTGTCCGCAAAAATTAAAAATCGCTTGGATTGCTTCAATCGATTTAACACCAAACACCGGTGCTGGAGATACAATAATCACTTTATCGTGAGACAATAAACTTTCTTCTAATTCGGTGAGCCTTTCCCAATCAAGTAAACCAGATGGTTCATTGAAGTTTTGTTCATTGCGCCAGCGGTGAGTTCGGGTATCAAGTACCACAACCTTTGGGATGGTATTAAGCTCGTAATGCCAATAGTTAAAATTGAGTATTAACTTATCAAAGTCTTTAAAATGCCAGCTCTGTTGCTGCAGGCTTTGTTTAAAGCTGGCTAATAAAGACAGCGAGTTATCACCTGCATCATTACCAATCCCCTGCATTAACCAATAACTAATCAGGCCATTATTTACAATACGACGGCTAGCTGGGTGCTGATAAATAGCTTGCTCCCACCCTGCGGTTAGGTTCCAATCATCGGTGACATCATGATCGTCGAACATCATTAATGTCGACACATTGGCGAATAACCTTTCAACGCTTTGAAGACCCTTTGCAAAGCCAAGCAGTGCGTCCTTTTCAAGTTTAAATAGGTTAGCGTATTTAGGGGCTAATGCTGGGCATTCAATTGATTCAAAATCAATCAGCTGCCAAGTAACCGCGCTGAAGTTTAATAAATAAAGCGCTATAAATTCTTGAAAATGAATTAAATGGTTTTCAGCTTTTAAGCTTGAGAAGTGTGGCTCATCTTTTTTAAGCCAATAACCAACACCAAATTTGCTTCGTTTCTGCCAAGGCACTTTGGGTAAGTGTAAATGGCGCTGATAAAGTTGCTGCTCAAACTCTTCTGGCAAATCTAAATCAAGCGCTGGCTCTTGAAACACACCAAATAGGCTAATCACTTTTTCAATTGCGAGCAGCATAGGCCCTGCGACATCATCAGCATATATTTGGTCGCCAGATAACAATAATAGGTCAGCACCTGCATTAAGCGATTGGCGCTGATCATTTTGCCAATTATCTGCAGCCACAAGGCTATCTTTTGCTGGGTGATGAGGATTACGACACGAGCCATGAAGAATTCTATCGAGCCGATTTGGGATCACAAATGCCGGAGATTCGGCACGTTCATAGCAATAAGACGACAAATCAAGGCTTTTACTTTCATCATGTAATGAATAATAGATCAGTGAATCAACTGCAAACTGGCCACTGACTGGCATGACATTAATGAAATTTAAGTAAAGGTGTTGCCCTAATTGGATTGACTCTAAGTTCGAGTATGTCTCGACACCTTTAAACTCAATTCGGTATTGGCAAGGCCTAGTTGTAACAAATTGAAAGCACACTCGCCCTGCATCTGCTCGGCGTACCATTGGCCCCATTACTAACTGAGGTAAATTCGATACGCCGTGCACTATTACGCCCTTTTAGCTTGATTGAACAACGAATAAAAGTTGTTGGTTGTTGCTTCAGCTAACTCGTTAAAAGTAAGCCCTTTTAACTCAGCGATGTAATAGGCGACATCTTCAACATAGGCTGGTTGATTTGTTTTACCACGATATGGCACAGGCGCTAAATACGGTGAGTCTGTTTCGATTAGTAAGCGATCTAGCGGAATTTGCTTTACAACGTCTTTTAACTCAACGGCATTTTTAAACGTAACAATGCCCGAAATCGAAATATAAAAACCCATATCAATGGCTTTTTTAGCCATTTCCCAGTTTTCTGTAAAGCAATGCAATACACCACCACAATTCTCGGCATTGTGAGCGCGCATTAAGTTAATGGTGTCTTCTCTTGCATCTCGTGTATGAATAATAAGCGGCTTATTTAGCTCATTGGCAACGTCGATATGACCAACGAAACTCTCTTGCTGAACAATATGGGTGTCTTTTGAGTAATAGTAATCAAGACCCGTTTCGCCAATAGCTACCACTTTGTCGTGGCTTGCAAGTGAAATAAGCTTTTGCTTATCGAGTGCGTCTTTTTGATCGAGTGGATGCACACCACAAGATGCAGAAACATCTGGATAGTTCTTAATTTTATCCAGCATACTTGGGAATTGATCTAAAGTTACACTTACACATAAAAAGTGTTCAACCTTTTTAGTGCGAGCATTATCTAGTACTTGGTCTAAGTTTAGGTCAAGCTTATCGAAATCAAGGCGGTCTAAATGACAATGAGAATCTACAATCATGGTACTACTTTTATTACATGGTATAGGTCGGATTGCCTGAGTTTAACATAGTACCGAGTAGTTTTTCGATTTTCGCATTCAAATTGGTTTTATCATCGATAAAATTAACACCAATGCCTGGCGGGTTTGAGCTTTGCGCACCTTGCGGTGTTATCCAAGCAACTTTACCCGTTACTACATCGTCTTCTAGTGCATCTGGTAATGTGACCTTTAAAGCCAATGAATGACCCATTTCAAAGCGCATATTAGTGCGAACAAACAAACCACCATTTTTTAGATAAGGCATATAACAGCGATATAATTCTTCTAAGTCTTCAATATCTACTAATAATTCTTGCACGATACTTCCTAATTTTGGCTTTCACGTAAAGTAAACGCTAATTGTGAAATGGCTAGTTCCAAGTTTAAACCAAGCACATGTGAACTGTTATAAAGAAACTCTGAAATTGCAGATTGTGCTTTCTGATAATTGAAAAAGTCCATTCCTAAAACCAATTGCGTTTTAAGATGCTCTGTTAAAAACAAAGCAAATACATTAACCAAGCTATGATCTTTATTTAATATGTCGACTAACGCACTGAAATTATGGCTGTCTTTTATCTCAGTTGCAAATTTATAAAGGGAATCGACAGCTTCAAGTTGGTTGTCATTTTGCCACTGCTGAACAAGAAGTGGCTGCCTAGCGAACAACTCTAACCATGAATAATTAGCAACACTTAATGATGCTAACCATTTTTTCGTATATTCAGGGTTAACTTTTATTTCGTGTACCGCACAGCGACTTAAAATTGTTGCAGGTAATAATGCTGTTTGCTCGCACGTTAACAATAAATAACGGCGCAAACTTGGCTCTTCAAGGGTTTTTAATAAAGCATTAGCCGCAGCAGTGGTCATTTTATGACACTGTTCAAGTACCACAACTTTGTTACCATTTTGCGCCGCTGAATGGTTGATAAAATCACTGATCTCACGAATTTCATCAACGCCTATTGTTTGGCCTTCCACCTTTACAACGCGTTTATCAGGGTGAGTACCCGCTTGATTAAGTTGACAGCTTTTACAATTGCCACAGGCTTTTAAGTTTACAGGTGACGCGCAAAGTAAGCCATCAGCGAGCGAATCGACTAAACGTTGTTTGCCAACACCTTTATCACCGTTAAATAGCTGAGCATGATGAAAGCGTTGCTGTGCATAACTTTGCGCTAGTTGCTGATAAAGCCCTTCAAGCCATGGCAAAGGCATATTAATTTAAACCTGCAAAAAAGTTATCAAGCACGGTTGTGATTGCCGCATGTACTTCTGGCATTGTTTGGTTTGCATCCACTGTTTTGATACTGCTATCAGTTTTAGCTATTTCAAGGTAGCGTGCGCGAGTGCGCTCAAAAAACCCTAATGCTTCTTGTTCGATACGATCAAGTTCACCACGGCCTTTTGCACGAGCAAGCCCAACTGCAGGGTCAATATCTAAATAAATGGTTAAATCAGGTTTTAAACCATTTAGCACCATATCAGCTAAAAAAGAGAGTTTAGTCTGTTCAATACCACGACCACCACCTTGATATGCTTGTGATGAAAGATCATGGCGATCACCTAAAACCCAAGTGCCATTTTCAAGTGCCGGATTAATAACATTAGCAACTAATTGCGAGCGTGCTGCGTACATGATTAACAGCTCTGTTTCACCCGTCACTTTTTCTTGGTGAGCCTGTTTGACGATATTACGCAGCTCTTCAGCCATAGCTGTACCGCCAGGCTCACGTACATTAATAAAATCGACTTGCTTGTTTTCTAAATAAGCTTGGCATACGGCAATGGCCGTTGATTTTCCGGCCCCTTCTAGGCCTTCAATCACTATAAATTTCGCTGTCATATGACTCAATTCTGGTTGTTAGTTTAATTGGTACTGCTTTACCGCACGATTATGTTCTTGCAATGTTTTCGAAAATTGATGGCTGCCATCCCCTTTCGCAACAAAATACACATATTCAGACTCAGGTGGATTAACCGCGGCCAAAATCGCCGCTTGCGAAGGCATGGCTATGGGTGTTGGCGGCAAGCCTTTTATCTTATACGTGTTATACGGTGTATAGGTTGTTAAATCTTTTCGTTTTATATCGCCATCAAAATCAGCACCAATGCCATAAATAACCGTTGGATCGGTTTGTAAGCGCATATTGGTTTTTAAACGATTGGTAAATACCGCAGAAATTAATGGTCGCTCAGAAGCGAGGCCCGTTTCTTTTTCAATAATTGATGCCAGTATTAACGCTTCATACGGTGAGCTTAATACTAAATCCGGCGCTCTAGTTTGCCATGCAGCGTCTAATTCCTGCTGCATTTTATTGTATGCACGTTTTAATAAGCCGCTGGCACTATCTTCGCTATGGTAGTGATAGGTGTCAGGGAACAACCAGCCTTCTAAATTCTCTTGCGTGTTACTTATCTGCGACGCTAAATTTTCTGTATCTAAATCTTGAGTTAAATGCGCTTGCTTTTGAATATTAGCAACAACGTCTCGAAGTGGCTGACCTTCAATAATAGTGAAGCTAAAGCTTACTTGTGCACCTTGATTAATACGGCGAATATTATCAATAACAGCGCTTGTATCCAGTTCATAAAGACCCGCTTTTAAATCGGTAAGCGTAGGATCTAATTTAGCAAGTACCTGAAATTTAAAACAGCTATCAACCCACTGCTTTGTTTGCCATGCTTGGCAAAGTTGATTAAAACCGGTGCCACGTTCTACTTTAAATAAAGTACTGTTTTCAACTTTTAACGGCATTTTTAATGCTGATTGAAGCTGTTGATAGCCAATACCACAACATAGCAATGCTAATAACAGCACGCTAACAATGACTTTTATCACACACTCTCCTTGGCAAACTGCGCCGTTAATAGCGCTTTACTGCATTCAATATCAAACTGTGTATCAGCAATTCGTGCAACGGGAACCACGCCCATTAAACTGTTACACATAAATACGGCATCCATAGCTAAAAGCTCATCTAATTGGATTGCTTTAAATTCAATGGCTAACTTATCACATAAAGCGCTGAGATAAACCCCAGTGATACCGCAGCGGTCTAACTTAGGTGACATAACTTGACCGTCTTTAATGGCAAAAATATTTGCAGCAGAGCACTCAATCACATTGTGATCATAGTCAAGTACAACAACGTCATCACATTCAAGGCTGTTCATTTGATTTTTGATAAGTACTTGCTCTAAACGGTTCAATGTTTTTAAGCCTGCAAGTAAAGGTTGATGTGCAAGTTTCACGTCGCTGACTGCTAGGTTTACACCCTGCTGCTGCCAACTTTTATAGTGTGAAACTGCAGGCAATATGCTGATCAGCACTTGGATACTTGGTGTAGCTGGTAAGCCATAACCACGCCCACCTGCACCACGGGTGATAACTATTTTTAAAATACCGGTTTGTGTATCACTGATTGCGTGGTTAACTTCACGCTCAATTGCGGTTAAATCTAATTCGGGGAAAAATAGTCTTTGCGCGCATTCTTCTAAACGCGTTTTGTGTAAATCCCAGTGCTCAACGACAGAGTTCACCACAGAGGCTGTGGTAAAAAAGCCGTCACCATAATTTAAGCCGCGATCTTGCGTGCTTATTGTGGTGTCTGGTGTGGTTATTTTTATTGTTTGTTTTAATTTACTCATACAAAAAAGCCCAGTTAAACAACTGGGCTCTTCTTTTTAGTCCGTTGTTAAAAAGAATTATACCTTTTTAAATAGCAACGAGCCATTAGTACCACCAAAACCAAATGAATTACATAGTGCGTAATCCAATTTAGCATCACGTGCAATGTGCGGTACGTAGTCTAAATCACAGCCTTCATCAGGGTTATCAAGGTTGATTGTAGGGCTTACTTTCTGGTCAACAAGTGACAAGATAGTAATAATTGACTCTACCGAGCCTGCTGCACCTAACAAGTGACCCATCATTGATTTAGATGAACTAACCATCACATCTTTCGCTGCATCACCAAAAATTGTTTTAACAGCTGATGTTTCGGCTTTATCGCCTGCATTAGTCGATGTACCGTGAGCATTAATGTAGCCAACTTGGTCTGCATTAATTTGCGCATCGTTTAGTGCATTTTCCATCGCTAGCGCTGCGCCTGCACCGTCTTCAGGTGGAGACGTCATGTGATATGCATCACCACTCATACCAAAACCAACGAGTTCAGCGTAGATTTTCGCGCCACGTGCTTTAGCATGCTCATATTCTTCAAGCACGATAACACCAGCACCATCCGCAAGAACAAAACCATCACGGTCTTTATCCCAAGGACGAGATGCTGCTTGTGGATCGTCGTTACGAGTTGATAATGCACGTGCTGCATTAAAGCCGCCCATACCAATTGGTGTCGATGCTTTTTCAGCACCACCGGCTACCATTGCATCTGCATCGCCGTATGCAATCATACGTGCAGCATGACCAATGTTATGTAGACCTGTAGTACAGGCTGTAACGATTGAAATATTTGGACCACGTAAACCGTGCATAATTGATAAATGACCAGAGATCATATTGATAATGGTCGAAGGCACATAGAACGGAGAAAGCTTACGCGGGCCACTGTTTAATAGTTTAATGTGGTTTTCTTCAATTAAAGTTAAACCACCGATGCCAGAACCCACTGCTACACCAACACGAGTGGCGTTTTCTTCAGTGATCTCTAGACCAGAATCTTGTAGTGCTTGTACACCCGCTGCAATGCCATATTGGATAAACAAATCCATTTTCTTTGCATCTTTCGGTGACATGTAAGCTGATGCATCAAAGTCATTCAGCAAACCTGCGAATTTGGTGCCGAAACTTGAGGTATCGAAATGCGTGATAGTTTGAATACCACTTTTACCGTTTAACAAACCTTGCCAAGTAGATTCAACATCATTACCTAGCGGTGTCAACATTCCTAAGCCAGTTACGACGACTCGACGTTTAGCCACGGGTTGCCTCCAATAAGGAAATTATTTTAGGTGGGGTGTATACCAAATTTATTAGTATCATTCTATAGATAGACTAAGGGCAGCTTGAAGCTGCCCTTAAAATCAAAATGCGTAAAATTACTCAGCGTGAGCTGTAACGTAATCGATTGCAGCTTGAACTGTAGTGATCTTTTCAGCTTCTTCGTCTGGGATCTCAGTGTCGAACTCTTCTTCAAGAGCCATTACCAGTTCTACAGTGTCAAGTGAATCAGCACCTAAGTCGTCAACGAAAGAAGCTTCATGTTTTACTTCTTCTTCTTTAACACCTAGTTGCTCAATGATAATTTTCTTTACGCGTTCTTGGATGTCGCTCATTCTTCTTTCCTTTATTAAAAACGCCAATGCGTTATTTTCAGATTGCGGCGTAGTTTACGCCGCATAATTCTGTGATTCAAGGATTTGCTGATAATTACTTATCTGGTCAAACCTCTCGAATAGTATTTGTTCATTTATCGCTTATTTTAATAGCGAATTCAAGTATGTTTAAAGCAAGATCACAAAAAATTCAACAATTTTCGATAATCTTTCGTTAGCAAATTTTTGCTAACTTTCATTAAACCATGTACATCGCGCCATTTACGTGCAATGTTTCGCCTGATACATACGCAGCAGCGTCAGATGCTAAATAACATACCGCAGCAGCGATTTCTTCAGGTTGGCCTAAACGCCCTGCAGGTACATTTGCAAGCGTAGCTGCTTTTTGGTCTTCAGTCAGCTCATCTGTCATATCTGTTTGGATAAAACCAGGTGCAACAACGTTCACTGTAATGCCACGTGAAGCCACTTCGCGTGCTAATGACTTAGTAAAACCAATTACACCCGCTTTCGCTGCAGCATAGTTAGCTTGACCCGCATTACCCATAGTGCCCACTACAGAACCGATATTAATGATACGGCCATTTTTCTTTTTCATCATAGGGCGTAAAACAGCCTTAGATAAACGGAAAATTGAGCTTAGGTTCGTGTCGATGATGTCATCCCACTCACCGTCTTTCATACGCATTAATAAGTTATCGCGAGTAATACCTGCGTTGTTAACTAATATGTCGATATCGCCTAAATCAGCCTTGATCGCAGCAAGTGTTGCCTCAATCGATTCAGGATCTGTAACGTTAAGGGCATAACCTTTACCGTTGTCACCAAGGTACTCACTGATTTTAGCAGCACCTGATTCACTTGTTGCAGTACCCGCTACTTTTGCACCTTGTGCAACTAGCGTATTTGCAATTGCTTTACCAATACCACGGCTTGCACCAGTGATTAGGACAACCTTGCCCTCAAGAGAAAATAAATTTGTCATTCTATTCCTACTTATTTCGCTTCATCAATAGCAGCTTGCGTATTAACCGCAGCACATACCATTGCTTTATCAATTCGTTTAGCAAGACCCGTTAGTACTTTACCTGGGCCAAACTCGTAGCTTTGTGTGATACCTTGCGCAACTAATGCTTGTACAGTTTCAGTCCAGCGTACTGGGCTGTAAAGCTGACGTACTAATGCATCTTTAATTGCTTCACTTGATTGCTCAGCTTTTACATCAACGTTGTTGATTACATCACACTTAGGTGTATTAAATGTTAAAGCGGCTAAATCAGCAGCTAATTTTTCAGCAGCTGGTTTCATTAGTTCACAGTGAGAAGGTACGCTGACTGCAAGTGGTAAAGCACGTTTAGCACCTGCTTCTTTACATGCTTCTGATGCACGCTCAACGGCCGCTTTGTGGCCGGCAATAACAACCTGACCTGGTGAGTTGTAGTTTACTGGTGAAACAACTTCACCATTTGCTGATGCTTCACATGCTGCTTTAATTTCGTCGTCACCTAAGCCGATGATTGCAGCCATAGAACCAACACCCGCAGGTACTGCTTCTTGCATATATAAACCACGATTTTCTACTAGTTTAACTGCTTCGCTTAAGCTTACAACGCCAGCACAAACTAATGCTGAATACTCGCCTAAACTGTGACCAGCCATAACAACATCGGCATCAGGGTTTGCGTCTAACCATTGACGGTAAATAGCAACGCTAGCAGTAAGAAGTGCTGGTTGTGTACGATGGGTTTGATTTAATTCTTCTTCTGGACCATTTAGTACAAGTGCAGCTAGATCATAGCCAAGAGCTTCAGATGCTTCAGCGAATGTTGCTTTAGCAATTTGTGAATCAGCTAATAGTTCAGATAACATGCCCACAGTTTGTGAGCCTTGACCTGGAAATACGAGTGCAATTTTATGTGCCATACTTTGCTCTTATAATTAAACAAAAAAATATTCTGTAGCAGGCAGCATAACAAGTTTTAGATATGCTGCACTACTTTGTTGTTGGATGTGTTTGCTCAAAAATCGCAGCGATTTTTTCAGGGAGTTGGCGTTCGACTTCCCGCGCGGCTTCATCAATAGCAGCATGAAACGCCTTTGGTGAGGCATTGCCATGGCTTTTAACAACAATACCGCGCAATCCTACCAGACTTGCGCCGTTATACTGGTCGGGGTTCACCCGCTTGTAGAGTTTTTTTATCACTGGACGCAATAAAAACGCTAAACTTTTGTATAAGAAATGTTTGTGTAAGGCTTTGGTGAGTTTGTGCATGATCAGTTTGGCAATACCTTCACAGGTTTTTAATGCCACATTACCTACAAATCCTTCGCACACAATAACATCGGCTTTTCCACTGAAAATATCACTACCTTCACTGTAACCTGTGTAGTTGAGATATTCACACTGCTGCATTAACTGTGCAGCTTGTTTTATTCCTTCATGCCCTTTGATGTCTTCAGAGCCAATATTCAATAAACTAACTCTTGGGTTATCACACCCAAGTGCCTGCCCTGCTACCACAGAACCCATAATGCCAAATTGATAAAGGGTTTGTGCATCACAATGCACATTAGCGCCTAAATCAAGTAAATAAACAGGGTTTTTACGTTCAGTTGGAACAGCAGAGATTAATGCAGGACGTTTTACGCCTGGAAGCATCTTTAATACATAATGCGCCATAAAAAATAGCGCGCCTGTATTACCAGAGCTTACACACGCTTGCGCTTCACCCGATTTAACTAAATCGAGGGCAACTCGCATTGATGAATCTTTTTTAGAACGAACCGCTGAAGCAGGTTCACACGCATTTGTGACAACTTCGCTACAATGACGAATAATTAAACGAGGGTGTGAAACAGAATCGAGTGCTTCGAGTTCTTTTAGAATAACTTGCTGATTACCACATAAGATGAGTCTTAAGTTGGTATTAGCATTTACCGCTTGCACGGCAGCGGGGATAGATGAACGGGGGCCGTAATCGCCCCCCATCATATCTAACGCTATGGTTAGATTGGTCAGCATATAGCAATCTCTTAGTTAGAAATTACTTTAACGCCTTTGTAGTAACCGTCAGCAGTTACGTGGTGACGACGGTGAGTCTCACCAGAAACTTGATCTACAGTTAAAGTTGGACCACTGATCGCATCGTGTGAACGGCGCATGCCGCGTCTTGCACGAGACTTTTTGCTTTTTTGTACAGCCATTAGTCTTCTCCTAAGAATCTTTCTTAAGTTGTTTCAAAATATCAAATGGATTTGGTTTGTCATCTTTCGCAGCTAATTTACCAAAGCTGGTAGGCTCTGATGTATAACTGCATGAAGCTTCGTTGTGTGTAGGCACTATTGGAATAGCTAAAATCAGTTCGTCTTCGATTAACTCAAATACGTTGATTTCACCGTTTTCGTCCAGCTCTACTTCATCGTAACCTTCAGGTAGATGATCTGACTCTGCATCCAAACCAATTGGCGAATACACAAAGTCTTGTTCCAAATCCAACCCTAATTCTCCATTACAGCGTTGACAAGTTACAGTTACATGTGTTGATAAGTTACCACTTATTACCACTAAACCTTGCTCGTCAATTTTGCAATGAATCTTTACCGCTATTTCACCTGCTTCCTCCTGCACAACTTGCTCTAAACGAGAAAGTTTTTCAAGCGGGACAATACCGTCATACGTTAAACGATGTTGAGCTGCTTTGCTGGGATGAAGAGTGATGGGAATTTTCACCTTTTGCATAGGGGCTGCATCATATAGATAGTTAGTAAGTTAGTCAAAGTAAAAAACCAATTTTGGTAGGTTTTTAACGATCTTCTGCTTTGTTTTCGGATTCATTGTGGCTTATCCTTGGCAAAATACAATTTTCATCCAGAATTTATTATGAAACCAACACTTATATTAGCGTCAAGCTCACCATTTAGACAGCAATTATTAACTAAGTTTAACTTACCTTTTCAAAGTTTTTCTCCAGATATCGATGAATCCCCTATCGCAGCTGAAAAGCCAGAACAATTAGTTGCTCGTTTAAGCGAACAAAAAGCCCGAGTTTCCAAACAACATTTTAGTGAAGGTTTGGTGATCGGCTCTGATCAGGTTGCAGTATTCAACGATACAATCTTAGGTAAACCTCATAATAAAGAGAATGCCATTAAGCAGCTATCATCGTTTAGTGGCCATACAGTGACCTTTTTAACGGGTTTAAGTGTATTTGATATACAAAGCGATAAAACAATTACCACCGTGGTGCCATTTGATGTGACATTTAAAAGCCTTACCCATGAGCAGATCGATGCTTATTGCGATGCTGAGCAGCCATACAACTGTGCAGGTAGCTTTAAAAGTGAAGGGTTAGGTATTTGTTTATTTGAAAAGCTCAGTGGCGATGACCCCAATACATTGATAGGCCTGCCACTGATCACATTAACTAAAGTGTTGGCTGAGTTTGGTGTTGACGTGTTAGCGCTGCAAGGGGCGTAGTTAAAACCTGCAAAAGTTGCTGGTATGAATCAACAACACATAACGGCGTATGTTGTTGTAACTGCGCCGGGCTATGAGCACCGAAACTCACTCCAATACAAGCAATACCTGCGGCATTGGCCATTGCCATATCAAGTTGGCTATCGCCAATCATCACAGCATCACCTTTTGCTATGCCCTGCTCGTGCAAAATTTGTTCAAGCATATCTGGAGATGGTTTCGACTCAGCATCATCTGAACATTTTACATTCACAAAGTACTGCCCAAGGCCTGACTCGTTAAGAAGCCTAACGATACCTTCACGTCCTTTACCGGTAGCCACAGCCAATTGCATACCTGCATCGCTTAACTGCTTTAAAACGGATTCTACATCTTTAAATAAAGGTGTAGGTGTAACGTCTAACTCACGGTACTGAGCTTTGTAACCTGCAACCAGTTCGTTGTTTAAATGTAAATGCGCCGGAAAAAGCACTTCAGTGGCTTTTGCCAGCGACAAACCAATAACGTCTTTGGCTTGTTGCTCTGTTGGAACAGGAATACCTAAGTGTCGCGCAGTGTTTCGCAGGCAGGTGACAATTTTTGGCACAGAGTCCATCACTGTGCCATCCCAATCAAAAATAACCAGCTTAAACTTGTTCATTATCGGCACGTAGCTTTTTGATACAGTTTTGAAGTGCATTATCGAGTGGTGCCTCAACATGCATAGTTGTTTCGTTTTTAGGGTGCATAAAACGTAAATCGTGGGCATGTAAAAACAAACGATTTAAACCAGTCAGCTTATTAACGTATTGATCAAACTCTGCCACACCGTATTTATCATCACACGCAATAGGGTGACCTTTACATTGCGTATGCACACGAATTTGGTGAGTACGCCCTGTTACCGGCGACGCTTGCACTAATGAGCACTCAGCATATCGCTCCAGCACACGAAAACGTGTGTGCGATGGTTTACCTTCGTTATTATCAACACGAACCACACGCTCACCAGATTTCAAGGTGTTTTTACGAAGTCCTTCGGTAACGTTTTTCGTTTTAGAATCCCATTGACCATCAACTAATGCCCAATAGTTTTTCTCCATGGTTTTTTCACGTAACTGTTTGTGTAAATCAGTTAACACTGAACGACGTTTAGAAATAAGCAAACAACCTGATGTGTCACGGTCTAGGCGGTGTACAAGCTCTAAACTACGCTCTTCAGGGCGAAGTACGCGAAGCGCTTCGATTAAGCCATAACTTAGGCCACTGCCACCATGCACAGCCATACCCGAAGGCTTGTTGATCACCATTAAATACTTGTCTTCAAACAAAATGGCGCTTTCAAGCTGTTTTACTTTATCGAGTTTTTTTGGCACAAACTCTTCTTTTTCGGCCACTTTAATAGGTGGAATACGAACCACATCATTAAGTTGTAGTTTATAAACAGGTTTTATGCGTTTTTTATTTACTCGCACTTCGCCTTTACGAAGGATTTTATAAACTGCACTTTTAGGCACACCTTTTAGGTGAGTAATAAGAAAGTTATCAATACGTTGACCTAGATGGTCTTCACCTATGGTAACAAACGAAACTTGTAAGCCGGTTTTTTCTGACATTGCCTAATCACTGATTTAAGTAAATAATTTAGTTGCTAACGCGACGGTAATAGTGGGATAATCACCGTCGCGAACATAAAGTTTGCAAGTAACAACGGTGCTTTTATCACATTAATACATTCGTGAAGCATATTCTGGGTTGCCGATCATACAGATCCGCGCTAAGTTTTCCAAAGCTTTTATAATTACCCAGCCAACACGAGCGTTCAATTATCGGCGATGCGCGTAATATATTGCCTGAATAATTTGAGCACGAATGTTGATTAATGAACATAAAAAGCAATTGAACAAGATAAATTGACTGATAGTGACGACGTAGCAACGTCATTCAGAAGCAGCTGTTGTAGCAAGACATTGAATAAAAATTTGAACATGGTCGACTTCGGGACAAAACTCGTAAATTAAAACCGCAGAATTGGCGGCAGTTTTGACACCTATAAGAATTTAATAACGTGACAACATGTTATTGTCAGCCACACTTAGTGATGCTCAATGTAAGCTAACAACCTCAGGTTTTGACTTTACCCAGTCGTGAGACTGCACAAAAACAACCGTCAGAAACCACTGAACAGACGATTTTATATCGTCATGTCAGCGACAGAATTAGTAGAGTAACAATATGAAACGTATGCTAATCAATGCGACGCAGCAAGAAGAAATGCGCGTTGCACTGGTTGATGGCCAGCGCCTGTATGATTTAGACATAGAGAGCCCAGGTCACGAACAAAAAAAAGCAAATATTTACAAGGGTAAAATTACCCGTATCGAACCGTCATTAGAAGCTGCCTTTGTTGATTATGGCGCTGAAAGACACGGTTTCCTTCCTCTTAAAGAAATAGCTCGCACCTACTTCCCACAAGGCTATACATTCCAAGGTCGTCCAAATATCCGTGACGTGATCAAAGAAGGCCAAGAAGTCATTGTGCAAGTTGATAAAGAAGAGCGTGGCCAAAAAGGCGCTGCGTTAACGACTTTTATCAGCGTTGCAGGTAGCTATTTAGTACTTATGCCTAACAACCCTCGTGCCGGTGGTATTTCTCGCCGTATCGAAGGTGATGAGCGTACTGAACTTAAAGAAGCACTAAGCCGTTTAGAACTACCTAAAGGTATGGGCTTAATTGTTCGTACTGCAGGTGTTGGTAAATCATTTGAAGAACTAGAGTACGACTTAAAAGCACTACTAGTGCATTGGCAAGCAATTCAGCAAGCTGCTGATAGCGGCCCTGCTCCGTTCTTAATTCACCAAGAAAGTAACGTAATTTTCCGCGCAATCCGTGACTATTTACGTCGTGATATTGGTGAGATTTTAATTGATAAAGCACGTGTATTTGAAGAAGCGAAAGCCCATATTGAGCGTTTTCGTCCAGATTTCATGAGCCGCGTTAAGCTTTATCAGGGCGATGTACCACTGTTCACCCACTACCAAATTGAAAGCCAAATTGAGTCAGCTTTCCAACGTGAAGTTCGCTTACCATCAGGTGGTTCAATTGTAATTGACCCAACTGAAGCGCTTACGTCTATCGATATCAACTCATCTAAAGCCACTAAAGGCGGTGATATCGAAGAAACAGCACTTAATACTAACTTAGAAGCAGCAGACGAAATTGCCCGTCAATTACGTTTACGTGACTTAGGTGGTCTTATTGTTATCGACTTCATCGATATGACACCACCACGCCACCAACGCGAAGTAGAGAATCGTTTAAAAGACGCTGCTCGCCCAGACCGCGCACGTGTACAGATTGGTAAGATCTCACGCTTTGGTCTACTTGAAATGTCTCGTCAGCGCTTACGCCCTTCATTAGGTGAAGCAAGCCAAGGCCCATGTCCTCGTTGTAATGGCCAAGGTACGATTCGTTCTAACGAATCAATTGCATTGTCTATCCTTCGTTTAATCGAAGAAGAAGCAATCAAAGACAACACATCACAAGTAAATGCACAAGTGCCTGTGGCTGTTGCCGCTTACCTATTAAACGAAAAACGTCGTAGTGTTCAACGCATCGAAAAGCGCCATAACGTTGATGTTGTGATCATTCCTAATCAACACATGGAAACGCCACATTACGAAGTAGTTCGCTTACGTAAAGACGAAACAATCGAAACAGTAAGCTACGAGCAAGTTGTTGCTCCTGAGCCAGAAGCATTTGAAATGGCTAAAGCGCCTTCAGCACCAGTTCGTGAAGAGCCGGTTCTTAAAGGTGTTGTTATGCCTACGACACCTGCTCCT
Source organism: Pseudoalteromonas shioyasakiensis (assembly GCF_019134595.1). NCBI lineage: Bacteria > Pseudomonadati > Pseudomonadota > Gammaproteobacteria > Alteromonadales > Pseudoalteromonadaceae > Pseudoalteromonas > Pseudoalteromonas shioyasakiensis. Next base: position 2,070,822 of record NZ_CP077770.1, read on the forward strand.
CAAGCTGCAGCACCAAAAGTTGAGCAAACAACGCCTGAGGCTAAAAAGTCTGAAGGTGGTTTATTTGCGGCAATTGGTAAGTTCTTCAAGTCGTTATTTAGCAATGCCGAAGAAGAAACTGAAAAAGAGCAAGAAGAGAAAAAAGCAGCACAAAGACGTAGCAATAATCGTCGCAATAACGACAACCGTCGCCGCAGCAACAATCAACGCCGTCGCAACTCGCGCAATAAGCGCCCTGATGATGCACAAGCTAAAGAAGAAAATACAAATGCTTCGAATAAGCCTGAGCAAAAAGAAGGTAACGAGAATCGCAACAAACGTCGCCGTAACTCTAACAACAGAAAACGTAATGAAAAACGTACTGATGATGTAGAGCAAACAAATAAAGACACTGCACCAGAGACTAAGTCTGAGCAACCTAAGGAAACTAAACCTAAGGTTCGTCGTCAACGCCGTAACTTACGCAAAAAAGTTCGCGTAGCAGACGAAAGCGCAGATGAAGCTAATACAGTACAAACTACTGAAACAACTGAGCAAGCACCTAAAGCTGAAAAACCAGCTAAGCCTGCAAAAGAAAAGGTAGCAGTTGAGACAGAACAAGCAGAACAGCCGGTTGCTGAAAAGCAAGTACCTGCAGAACCTGTAAAAGCTGACGCTGAGCCTAAAAAAGCAGAGCAAACTGAATCTGCAGTTGAAACAGCAACTGATGAAGACCAAGCTCAACCACGTACACGCTCTCGTCGTTCACCACGTCATTTACGTGCAGCAGGCCAACGTCGCCGTCGCCCTGAGCATGATGAAAAATCAAGTGATGACAAAGCTGATGCGCCAGCATTTATTCCAGTTGCCGACCAAGCTGCTGCTGAATATGAAGCTGAGCTAAAAGCGAAACAAGCTCAAACTGAAGAACCAGTTAAAACTGAACAGCCAGCTCAAGCTGAAGAAACAGTGAAAACTGAAGAACCAGTGAAAACTGATGAACCAGTGCAAGCTGAAGAACCAGTTAAAGCTGAAGAGCCAGTTAAAACTGAAGAACCAGTACAAGCTGAAGAACCAGTACAAGCTGAAGAACCAGCACAAGCTGAAGAGCCAGTTAAAGCTGAAGAACCAGTTCAAGCTGAAGAACCAGTGCAAGCTGAAGAACCAGTAAAAGCTGAAGAACCAGTTCAAGCTGAAGAACCAGTAAAAGCTGAAGAACCAGTAAAAGCTGAAGAACCAGTTCAAGCTGAGGAACCAGTGAAAGCTGAGGAACCAGTGAAAGCTGAAGAACCAGTAAAAGCTGAAGAGCCAGTGAAAGCTGAGGAACCAGTAAAAGCTGAAGAACCTGCTAAAAATGAAAAAACTGTTTTAGTAAAAGGTTCAGCAAGCGCTGCAATGGCAAAACCTACGCCAGTAGCTGACAGTGAGCCAGAGCCAACACCAGCGGCTATGGCACATGATAAGCGTGTAGCTATTCCAGATAGCGGCCTTCGTGCGGGTTCAATTAAACCTGCTGGCAGAGCCCGTGCTGATATGGCAAAAACCTTAGCGGCTGAATAATTTAGTCGCTTAATAAAAAAGCCGCGTTTATAACGCGGCTTTTTTGTGTGTGATGCTTTTAGATAACAAGCTGTTGAGTACCTAGGTGATTGGCATAGCCGCCTACAAGAACCTTATAAACCCCCTGCTGATCCGAAAATACACTGGCAGAAATATGTGAACTGCACCCCATTGCTCGGCCTTGTTCAAACTTGAAATGGTTTTCTTGCTGTACAAATACATGTTTTGATAAATAGCATGCAAGCGCGCCACTGGCGCTACCGGTTGCTGACTCTTCGGGTATACCAACCAAAGGCGCAAAGTTACGACAACTTGCGGTCAGCTCACTTCGCTCTTCACATAATTCAAAGGCATGCACACCAATCACGTTATGCTGTTGGCAGAACTCGCTAAGCGCCACTTCATCGATAGTGATTTTATCTAAGTAGCCATTCGGCACAGCGACTATAATATCTGGTAAGCCTGTAGTTATTACATCGATTGGCAAGCCTGTTTCTGCCAGCGTTGTTTTATCAAGCCCTAATAAGTCTGCAAGGTCGTCATAAGCAAAGTTGCCTAGGTATTTTGGCAAGGCTTGCTCCATGGTAACTTGACCGTCTTCGGCAATTGTTACGCCTAACAAGCCCGCTTTTGTTCGCTGAGTGTAATAACCAGGTTTTAATAACCCTTGTTCGAAGAGCGTAGCAAACACCGCAAGTGTTGCATGGCCACAAAAATCAACTTCTTCGGTTGTCGTAAAAAATGACACAGCAAAGTCAACTTGATGATCTTGTGCCACAAACGCGGTTTCTGAAAAACCAATTTCTTTTGCAATCGTCAGTTTTTCTGCGTTTGTGAGTTTATCTGCATTCAACACGACACCTGCTGGGTTGCCGCCTGTATTATTTGCACTAAACGAGTTAACTAAAAATGCGGTTATTGTCATTATTGTATGCCTTGGTTTAAGTTAAATTCATAAAACGACATGCCATTTTCCTTAGATGCTTTTTCTTCAAAAGCCAACTTTTTTAAAAGCTTAATCGATGGTGTATTTGACTCATCAACACCAGCAATGAGCTTTTGCCACTGTGACTGAGTACCAGCGAGGTTTATAAACCCCTGCAACAACTCAAATGCAAGGCCTTGCCCCCAGTACTGCTCAGCTAATAAATAACCTATATGAGCATCATGGTTTTCGGTATATATAAATAAAAGCCCAACAACGTCTTGATGTTGAGATTGCAGCATTAATAAGCGGCACTCGTTAAGCATGTTAGCCAACCACTTTTCTGCAGCTGCAATAGAGTCTATCCCCTGAAAATAACCCGGTAAATTCGCAACTACAGCGGGAGTTAATATCGCAGGTAAAGCGTTAACTAAAGTAGTTCGCTTTGACTTTGCTGCATTAGAATTTATTTCAATGACGTTGAGTCTCGGTGTATTAAACGAAAGAGCCATTTAACCTCTTAGATCTTCAGCCGTAAAATTACTTTTAAATGTAAAAGCATGAGGAGTGTCGCCGTTTTCTCGCAGATATTGCAACCTCTCTAATGCCTCTTGAGGGGTTGGAACATGGTTATCTTCAATCCACCATAAAACATAGCTATCTTCTGCTAAGCGATGAAACCATTCACCTTTTCTGCGCATAAAATCTCTGTGATGAGTGCGAAACATAAAGTTTTTAAGATCTTCAACGCTTTCCCATACAGACATATTGATAATCATATTCGGATCATCAAACAATTTAATATTAGTGGCATCGCCTGATTCGTCTTTTAAACGCCATACAAAACCAACACTGTTTTCAGCAACGCCATTTATTAAATCGAGATTATCGACAAAATCTTTTATCTCAGGGGCATCCAATGGGTATTTAGCAAGAGCGATATTCAGTTGGGCAAGTTTCATTTATGACTCTCCTTAGCCATCGGGGAAGTTTGTACCTTGAGTGTATTAAAACTAAGCGATATAGCAATAGCAACATCATTGATATTAGTTAAATTCACCTAATACAATTGTTTCTGAACTAAAAAGCCCAGCAAGTGCTGGGCTATAAACTGTTATCTATCAGCTTATTACTTAAAACTTTAAGCTGAGCCAAATTAACTTTCGTCTTGCTCCATAAAGCGCTGAAGCTGGTCTTTAAGATTAGGTGGAATACCTTTAATCACCAGTGTATCGGTTGCTTCGTTGTACATTACGCGCTCACCTAAGTGTTTACGTTCAAAGCTCACGCTAACACCGCCACCCATGCCTGAGAACTTCACCATGCTAGTGACTGTTTTCTTATCAACAGGGAACGACTCTTCTAAGTCATAGCTTTGCTCTTGGCAGAAGCTTTCAAATGGGCTGTCGTCATTTTTCGATAAGGTTGCAGAAAGCTCTTTAACGTTGGCATCTTCACCTGTCGTTACGCAATCATTACAGTAATCAAAAACTTGCTTACGTAGCTCGTCTTTTTCTGACTTGTCGTATTGTTGCTCAGATAAATAGTCTTCTACAGCACTAAGCATAACTTGGCTTTGCTGTTTAGGATCAATGCCCTCTTCGCAGCCTAAAAAGTCTAAAAAGAAGTCAGCCACTTTACGACCGGCACGACCTTTAATAAACGACACATAGCGGTTATCTTCTGGTTGTGTATCCCACGCAGTTAAATCGACACGTGCAGCTAGTTGCATACGCGAAATATCTAAGTGACGTGATGACGCTAAATCTAGCTCAGAAGTAATTGAGTAATGCTCTTTAATATTGATCATCGCAATTAACAAGAAGTCGCTTGCAACATACTGATAATGGCAAAAAACTAAATAGCCTGTTTCGTTAAAGGCATATTTATTTAACTCTTCTTTTAGTACGTTCGTTGCTTGCTCTGTCATGTGCCAAAAGCCAAGCTCGTCGTTACGGTAGCTTTGCATAGCCGAAGCAACAATGCTGTTTTTCTCGCCGCTAAATGCACAGTAGCCTTTACCAGGCTTACCATTATATGCATGGTGTAGCTGCTCTATAAAAACGGCTACTTTATCGTTAACAACCATCTCATCATTGCGTAAATGAATATCTGTATCGTCATCTTTTTTGTCTACATAATGAACGACTAATTTTTTAACATCTATTGTCATCTTTGTTTTTCACGCCTCTGGTGTTAAAATACGGGAATATAACTCTTTTTATCGAACCAACTGATGCCTATCATATCAAAATATTCTAATGAGCAAGTAGAACAAATCGTTGATCAGCTGATTGATGTACTAACAGAGCACAAAGCGCCTGTTGATTTAAGCCTTATGTGTTTAGGAAATTCTATCACGCATATTTTAAAAGAGCATGTACCATCAGAGAAAAGACAATCTGTTGCCGACAACTTTGCCAAAGCATTAGCACAGTCGGTTAAATAAGATTTATGAATTTATCGCAACAAAGTCAGTTTTCTTCAAAAGTAAGTCAGCTTTTAAGTTGGGGCCATTGGTTCACCTTTGCAAACATAGGTTTAGTGCTATTTATTAGCTTAAGCTACTTAGTTGCAGACAGTGCACCGACAACCTTCATGGGCTATTTATATATGCTCGTGACCTGGTTAAGCCACACCAGCTTTATTACTTTTATTGCCTTTGTTTTAACGATATTTCCATTAAGCTTAGTGTTTCCATACCCTCGGCATATCCGAGGGATGGCAGCCATTATTGCAACCCTCGGCGCGTCTTTCTTAACGCTTGATGCCTATGTTTATTTTAATTTGGGTTATCACTTAAATACGTCTGCTCTACCTGAAATTGTTTCTTTGTTGTGGCACCGTTTAACAAGCTCACCGGCATTAACAACGATTCTTGCGGGCGGCATAGTGCTGCTAATTTTAGCGTTCCAATTATTAGTCAGTAACTACACCTGGCACCACTTGGCGCGCTTAAAACAATATAAATTCCCGCGCTATGCAACCAGCACTATTTTAGTGTGTTTTGCACTTAGCCACAGTATTCATATTTGGGCTGATGCCAATTTAAAGTTTGATATCACTAAACAAGATAATGTATTGCCGTTGTCTTACCCTACAACAGCAAAAAGCTTATTAGCTAAAAACGATTTGCTAGATCTAGAAAGCTACAAAGAAGCGCACGATGTGAGGCTTGACCCACATAATATTAATTACTTAGCACCTACTCCACTTGCAGAGTGTAAAGCTGAGTCGAGTGCGACTATCGATATTTTAGTATTTGAAAATAATGCTGACCTTGAGCAATTTGTTGCCACTGAGCCTGCACTACGTAAAACAGACTTGTTCTTACAGCCAGTAGAAACCGAAGATACGCTATTTAGTTTAGTGTACGGCCTGCCAGCATTTTACAAAGCCCCTATTCTAGACAAACAGCAACTACCTGTGTGGCTTGCTGATAATCGATCAATACAAATTAATGGTTTTGAGCAATTCGAATTTATTAATAACGACGATCAAAACCCTGCGGTTCGCCTTGTACGCGCAGACGCTACAACACAAGCTCGTGAATCTGCCAATGCCGTGTTTGCCTTTAGTCTTGCACAGCAGAGCAATGGTATTGTTACAGCCTCTCGCTTATACAGCTCAGATAAAAAAGTTGTACAAACCGAAGGCCTTATTCAACCAAGTGATATTATCGCCACCAGCGTGGGCCATTACCTTGGTTGTAAAACACTCGCAAAACAAAGCATGTTGGGTAGTAACTTATACAAACGCCATGACGACACCGGTGTTAACTACTCGCAAAATGTATTTATCGCATTTAAAAAAGACAGAATTACTCTGATAGATTCAGACGGTAACTTTAAAAATATTTCAGCAGCGCAAGGCTTTGCAATTGAACAAGGGCTCGATATTCCGTTCTTAGTGCAAAGCATTAAAAAGCTGAAACGATATACGCCCTAGCTCTTATTGATAAATCACTATTTCGAGCTAGCTTTAGATATTAGACACCTTAATTGATTAGGAGACACGGACGTCATGAAAGCCATAATCATATACCTAATATCACTTACACTACTTTGTTTTACCAACACATCACTTGCTGCCACCACAGAATACTATAAATGTGTCACAGACAGAGGCACTATATTTAGTGAGTTCCCCTGTGGTAGCCGTGCAACCAAGCATAAAATTCAAGTAACCGACCCAGACTTACAAGCACCGCAAAACTTTGTTAAAGAGCTCAATGAGCTTGAACGCCAGCAAATTATCAGAAACCTCGAAGCTGAAATTCGCAGCTATAAACACCACTTAGATATTTTAAGCCGTGATCGAGACCGAGCTCAGTACCAGCAAGAACAGCGCTTAAACCGAATTTTGTCTGATAAAGAAGCGAAGCAAATTAATAAAGATATTAAAAAACAGCTAAAAGCAATTAACAAGCAATACGGGCGCGACGTAAAAAGCGTTAATAAAAAACTCGCAAAACTTGAGAAAAAACTCGCTCGCTATAATTAAATGCACTTTACTATTGGGTTTGTAGAATAAATAACATATTCTTAACACCAATAGAGTTATTGCTCTACGTGGGTATAAGTAAGGAGTTTATATGCAGCCACAACACATTGCAGAGTTAATTTTATCTGGGTTTCGCAATCACTATAAACTCTTTCAAGCAATTACAGCGAAAGCACCACTCGCGTTTGCACATCGTGATTGGCAAAAAATAAATGAGATAAGCAAACTCAGAATTAGCCATTACGATGATCGGGTTAACGAAACCATTGCTAAGCTAAAGTCGCTCAACGAACAGCAAATTATTACCTTAGATCAAACCTGCTGGCTCGAAACCAAACAGCTCTATCAGCAATTTTTGCGCTTTCACCCTCAGGCAGAACTCGCCGAAACCTTTTACAACTCTGTTTTTTGTCGTTTATTTCATCGTCGTTATTTTAATAATGACTTTATCTTTGTAAAAGCGACGCTTGCGGATGCCCCTGCACTACCAATGGAAGTTGAATACCGCAGTTACCACCCTGTTGTTGATGGCTTAAGACCCACAATACGCAAAATTATTAATCAGTTTGATTTTAAAGCGCCCTTTGTTGATTTAGAACGCGATATTCGCTTGCTGGTAAAAGCCTTTTATAAACAAGCGCCCGATACACATCACCAAGCATGGCAAATGCGCTTTGATATATTACAAGCCCCGTTTTACCGAAACAAAGCCGCTTATATTGTTGGCCGCGTGGTATCAGAAAGTGGCGTACAGCCATTTATTATTGCGGTGTTACACCATGAAGACAAAGGGCTATACCTTGATGCCCTACTCACCAAATCATCGCAAATGCGGGTTATCTTTGGTTTTGCCCGTGCTTATTTTATGGTTGAAACCCATGCGCCATCAGCGTTAGTACGCTTTTTAAATCAGCTTATGCCGAACAAAACACTGGCAGAGCTATACAATGCAATAGGTTTTCATAAACAAGGTAAGACCGAGTTTTACAGAGAGTTTTTAAGTCATTTAGATCATTCAAACGATCAGCTTGTGATTGCCCCTGGCACACCGGGTATGGTGATGATGGTATTTACCCTGCCTTCGTTTGGTTATGTATTTAAAGTCATTAAAGACACCTTTGGTGAAAGCAAACCCTTTGGCCGCGATACCGTATTAAAACGCTACCAATTAGTAAAAAGCCATGACCGTGTTGGCCGCATGGCCGACACCATAGAGTATTCGAACGTCGTATTTCCACTAGCCCGATTTGATAGTAAATTACTTGCAGAGTTACATAAAACCATTGGCTCTTCGATGATTATTGAAGGCGAATGGTTAATCATCAAGCATTTGTATATAGAAAGACGCATGACACCGTTAAATCTGTATCTTGAAAATGCCAGTGAACAACAAGCGTTTGAAGCAATAGAAGAATATGGCCAAGCTTTAAAAGAAATGATCGCCGTAAATATTTTCCCCGGCGACATGCTGTTGAAAAACTTTGGGGTGAGTAAACATAATCGCATTATTTTTTACGACTATGATGAAGTTCAGTACCTAACAGACATGAACTTTCGCGCCTTACCAAAAGCAAAGTCGTACGATGATTACTTAACCAATGAGCAAAGTTACTCTGTGGCACCACAAGATGTGTTCCCAGAGCAATTATGTACCTTTGTGACAGCAAATCCGGTGTATAAGCAATATTTATTAAGTACACACCCTGAGCTTGAAGATCCAGCCTATTGGCGACAAGCACAATACAATTATAAGCAAGGTGTAGTTAGCCACATTTATCCATACCCTGCTGCACAACGATTTATCCATTATTGGTAAACACCAAGGACACACAATGAATATAAGTAAAATAGATTTAAACTTACTTGTTTACCTAGATACTTTACTAAGGGAGTGTAATGTAACTAAAGCTGCTAACCAGCTAAGCATTACCCAACCTGCCATGAGTAATGGCTTAAAAAGGCTCCGTAATTTATTTAACGACCCTATTTTAGTGCGTACCAGTGAAGGTATGGTACCAACAGAGCGCGCAAAAGAGTTACAGCCGGTGATCCGCGGCATTTTAATGACCCTTGAAGAAACACTTGCACCAAACCGCGAGTTTGAAGCATCACAAAGTAAACGTGTTTTTCGTATCATGGCCAGTGACTACGCAGCAAGCACTCTTGCCCCACGCTTATTAAGTAAATTACACGAAGAAGCACCCGATACCACACTCGATATTTTGACCCCAAGTGATGTCACCTTCCACGATGTTGAAAACGGTAAGGTAGATATGGCTATCAACCGCTTTGAAAACTTACCGCAATCGTTTCACTATAAACAAATTTGGAAAGACAGCTTTTGTTGCCTAGTAAAAGCAGATAACCCAATTATCAAAGACTTCAGCCTCGACAGCTATTTAAAAGCCCGCCATATTTGGGTAAGTAAAACAGGCTTTGGTGTAGGTGTTGGTATGGACCCTAAAGATGTGCAAAAGCTAGGTTGGGTTGATGAGGCGCTCGCTCACTTTGGTAAACACCGTAATATTGCCACCTTTACCCGTAACTACCACGTAGCCATTCACTTAGCGAAAGAACAAAACTTGGTTGCAACGCTGCCTTCAAAAGCCGCAAATATTTATTTAGACGATCCGGGCCTTAAAATTCTTGAGCCGCCTTTCCCTATCCCGCCGTTTGAGCTCGATATGATTTGGAGCCCGCTATTACACCGTGATGCAAGCCATATTTGGTTACGCCAAAAGGTTGCCGAAGTAGCCGACGAGCTTAAGTAAGATTTTACCAACCAGATTGTAATTATTGCTGATAAGCAAAGTGTTAGCTTAGCTTATCAGCAGCACCTCTCCTATTAAAAACCAATAACCACCTGAAATATAATAACTTTATATTCAAGTAATGAACTGGAATATGCTTTGCAAGTATCTAATTGCATTGTTTTTAATATTCAAAAAGAGGTCATTATGAATACTCATCAAGGACAAGACGTTCATCATATTGCAGATATCATTCAAGTTATGAATAGCGGTATCGATTTTTATGAAAAAGCACAGGAAAAAGTAACCGACCCAAGCATAATTGCCTTATTTCAACGCATGATAGATGCGCGTAAAGTAAGTGTTGAGCGCTTACAACCTTATGCTATTAACGAAAATGGCGAGCGCGAAAATGGCTCCGATTTTGCTGTAGAAGCGCGTAAAGCTTATACATCAGTAATCACCAAACTTGGTGCAGATAAAAATGCCACCTATGTTAGCGAGCTTGAAGAAGTTGAAGATAAAACACTAGCAGAGATAAAACACGCGCTTAAAAAGCCACAACCCCATGATTGTGAAGCCGCGCTATCAAAAACCCTGCTGACAATTCAAAGTTGTCATGCTGAAATGAGTAAAATGAAAAAGCATTAAATTGTGAGAGTGCAAAGCCCAGTTAAGCTGGGCTTTTATCTGTTTAAATTTAGATAAGGGTGTGTATCTCACCTGAGAGTTTAACTGTTAGGTTGGAGGTTTATCGTTAGGCAGCTACGTGCATGCCCAAGGCTCTCGTGCCCCATATGACTTAAGTTGTTATATTTCCAGTCAAATACTAGCGACACACGAACAGAGATCCTGCCCCATCGTCTTCATCGTAATTTGGAAACAATCTGATCTAGAATTAATTGAAGTTACCTCACTAAAACATTTAGCAATATGGCGTGTTAAGCATGCCCATAGTCTTGCCTGTTTGTTAACTATTTTTTGTGAAATGTTTTTCTGCAACAACTTTAAGAACGTTGTAACCCATTGTGACAAGATCATCTGTTATTTGGCGAGGATTTTGACCTAAAAAACAAAAGTTGGCTTTCCCAATAATACCAACTCCTGCTGTTGTGATGGATTTTATGTGCAGCCCTCCAACTTTTATTGCTTTACAATCTTTAATACCCTCAGCTGTCGGAGGCTTTCTACCTGACCAATCTATTAATGCAGCTAAGAATAACCTGCTCTCTATTTTATTTTCATGTATATCAATAAGTTTAGAAACTACGACACCACAAGCATATTTCCCATCGCTAAGAGCAATCGGCCAATAATGACCTGGCTCTAGGTACGATGTCGACTTTGGTGTAAACGGATACTTCATAAAGTTAATGCCTTAATGAATAACAAAATTTAGATTTCTTTTATGAGTTTATTAGGTAAAAATGCCTAACTTTGTAAGGGCTTGAACAACTCCCACTTGTATAAAGAAAACTCCAAAAGTAAACAAAAACGACCACATAATAGATATACCTAATACTCTAGAGTAAACAATAGCAACAGCGATATAGGATGCCATTAAACCCAAAAACCACCAATAAGCATCAAGCATAACATTGAAAGAAAAGTTCCTATAAATACTGAAATAGCACAGAGTTTTAATTCGTTACTAGTAGAACCAAAAATTGTAGCTCCAATTTTTACTGGCAGAATTGTTAATGAGAAAAGTACTAAGAAAAACAAAACCATTGATTCAGTTTGAAAATTTAAATCCATTTAAACCTCTTTTAAAATGCCGGAATAACCAGCAAAAAATAGCGATTGAAGAGCACAAGCCTGCTGTTTTGTGCACTTTGTTTAATTTCCTTGTTTGCTACAGGTACCACTTACTTGCCGTGCCACTCACCCAGTTAGGGGAAATGAACTTCAATATCCATAGGCTTAATATTGTCAATTGTGTAGTTACCACGCACAACAGCTATGCATCAATGTGTTTGTTATAGAGACTTTTCAGGTAAGTCACTTATTTTGTATATCACTCGTGGTCCCATACAAAATTTTATTAAACCATCATCTCTTTTCGGAAACTTGTAATAGATGGCTATAGAAGCTTTACCCAACATATTAGTAGCAAGCTGGAAAGTTGAAACTCTATAAGATCTCAACTCGGGTCTTTGATCAAGATCAAATGGTTCATTAACAAATGTGGGAACGGTCAATAAAGGTTGATCAAAATTGCTTTCAAACGAAATTTCAGCTCGAAAAACTTGAGCGTCGCCGTAATCCAAAGGGTAGTAAACTTCTATATGCGATATCTCACCGTAAATACTTTGAGTTTTAAAAGCTGATACCCCACTCGTATTTTCAGTCGAGCAAGCAATGCTAAAAAAGGAAGTTAATGAAAGTAAAAATACTAGAAATCTCACTGTATCTCCTGAAAGTAAAACGCCATTGCAAAAATTTGGTAAACACTATTTATCTTTTTGGCGCTATCACAGTTTCCTAAATGCGCCACTTCTCCGTGAAAACATGGCACCAGCATTTAATAGTTGGCTAAAATAATGAACACAATAAATAAAGCCAACCACTAAAAACACCTCACTACAACGGTTGTTATGTGCGATTACTCAAAACTTACTGAGCTAATTTTAGGCTCTGACTCAAGCTTCGATTTAAAATATAATACACATTCATCAGTCTCTGATATTTTTGCTTTTCCAAAGAGCTTCTCAATGAAAGTACGGCTTTTATCTATTTGTAAAACCCACTCGAGTTCTGACTTTGGATCATCACCTTCTTCAAAGTAAGTTGATGCTCCAAGCATGTATTGACGTCCCTTCCAGTCAATATAGCTATACCAACCCCAATCCTCTTCATCAGGTTCAGTAACGTCAAAATCAGGTTCAATTTCAGATTTAAACCACTTTAAAAGTGATTCACCAAAAATCGGATTAATTGGATTTGTTCGCTCTTTTGAGACGTCAAACTTTGTACTTTTAAAACTTATAGCAATATTCACTATTCTCACCAATACAACGAACTACTACCCGAGGCAAAATAAAAGGCTTATATTAGCAACGAAAGAGTTCAAGCCAAGCATTTCACGTCCTTTTAAGTAACATTTATGTGCACTTATTCACTGTAGCCAAACCAAGATCTATATTTGCAACTATATACCCATACTCTTTCTTCGTTAAATTGTTAGACTTATATTGCTGCTTAGCTAGTTCGTGAGTCCATGCCTTTTCACACAGAGCTAAAGATATAAAAGCTTCGGCTTCTGTATTTTCTATTAATCTTGGTGACGTATGTTGCGAAAGTGAACAACAATCGCGAACTTACCTAAATTAAGTACTTGTAGTTCTTAATGAGTACTGTCGATAGAGTATATAGTCCTCAATGTAATTAAAATACGGAGAGAGTTTTTCATTTACAATCCTTCTAACTGTATATACGTAAAGCTACAATTTAATCACTCGCATAGTCAAGAAACGACCCTTTCGCCCGTTTTATACAGTTAAAAAGCTAGCACTACTAGATTTTTATAACACTAGCAATTAGTTAACAAGTTTGTTAAAAATAAACCAATAAAAAAACGCGCAATTTGCTCGCTATAAACATGTTAGGTGTACTTGGTGTTTACTTCTGAACCAAATTATTCTCAATATACTCATGAGGAATTTTTAGATGTTTTAGAGCATATTGATCGGGATAAATATCATCATAGGTATCAAATTGTACTTAAAGAAATAGACAATAGAAATAAAGGAATCTCTCCGAAAACTGGTTCTAAGTGTAAGTCACCAATAAGTTCTGTTAAAAACGATGATAACGTTGTAATTAAAGCAATAACTAATTTAAGGTTAAATACCTCACGGCTTTTGAAAACTATTTTTCTTTTAGGTTGTATTTTTACTTTCTTGGCATTTGTGTTTACACCACAACCCGAGGGATTCGGTGACTTCGTAGCTTTTATAGTGTTTTTATTTTTAAGCCCATTTTTACTTGTTTATTGCATTCATGCAGTAAAAACTGGAGAAATAGAAATTAAAGCAATAACTGTTAAGCGCAGTGAATCACCCGGTTGTTTTTGGTTAGGTATCGTCACGTATGCAACATTTTCAATTTTTGTTTTGTTTACTCTAATTTGGAATACATACACCTAACAAGGTAAATTAAAAGTGCGGACAAAAACAGTTGGCTTTGTTCGTGCATCACAAATTTTGCAACTACTTTTTGCCGTTTATCGCGGCGTTAGCTATATGGTGTAATCGAATGAGAGTTTTAGTCTACTTTTTATTAGTTGGTTTAATAGCTTGTAGTAATAATTATCAAGTTTCTACAATCAATTATAAGAATTTAACAAAATCTCAAACTTTTACATTAACGAGTACATGTGGAGATAAAGTTATAGCTATTAAGATAGAAGGCTATGGAAACTCTACCGGTTCTTCCGTTATACATTTGATGCTAAACGGTGAAGCGTATAAATCTGAAACTCTAGATGGTGAGTTCAAATTTAAATGGTCTGGTGACTGGTACAGCGAAAAGGCTATTATACGTTACATTGCAAACTCGGATAGCATAACTAATTTAACTTTGAGCTACAGAATGGAATGTGTATAGCTAACAAATTAATCAATCAATGGACGCAGAACAGTTGAATTTACTCACTGCTTTCGTTTTTTAGCCAATAACTAACACCTAAACGGGGCATTATATACCCTTTTAAAATATGGATATTGAACTACTATATGCTGCGAAAGCGGCTCACAAAAAATCGATATATCACCGAGATTCTTTGCGAAATAGCAACAAATGTGGTTGTTTCTATTGCCTTGATATATTCGATTACAAAAATATCCTATATTGGACAGATGATGGGGATACAGCTCTTTGTCCAACTTGTGACATAGATTCAGTCATTGGCGATGATTCTGGTTATCCTGTTACAGAAGAGTTCTTATCAGCTATGCAACAAATCTGGTTCAGTCCGTAATGAGTATGGGCAAAAAACGCATGGCTTGTACTCCATCGTCGTATATTATAGCCAAGTTTTAGTTGCCGCTTAGTGTGGCGTTAGCTTTGTGAGAGAATTGTTTGCATCCTATCGAATTAACTTTCTATAGATTAGTATCCAGAGAAATCGAATTATCTGACTTCGAGAATTGGGTGTACACGGAAACTACACTCGAACAAACCTTAAACTCTGATGATTATCTCGAAATCATTTCAATAAACTACAAAACGCCTTCCAGTTTATATGAAGCCCAAAAAGTGCTCTCAAAGTATTTTTCTATGGGTAAATATTATGAATGGAGTATTCGCAACATCCTCCATAAAATAATTGCTAAGCCGCACGATGTGGATAAATATATCGAGCAATGCTATGACCTATATTGCGAAGGATTTGGTTTCATGGATAACCTTGGGTTAGGTTACGGTCTTGGATTAACTTGTCCAGATGGTTTTAATGATAAAGTTGATGAATTCTACCCTCACATTGCTGAAGAAGCCGAAAGAGTAATATTGTGGCTAGATACAAGAAAAATAGTAATAACGGGGCATAGTGGTGAGTATCAGGGTATCGAATACGATGATAATCGAAGCCACAAAGAAAAAGAGCCAACAAGTTATAAAATACAAAAATCAAAAAAGTAGTGGCAGTTTTGGTTGTAAGTACAACTAACAAACGCACCAGGTGATGGGACTGCTAAAGCCTGGCTCTGTTCCGCTACTATTCATAATTTTTAGACAAACATTATTACCCCCTTTACAGGGCAAAAGGTTTCTAAATGAAATGGTATCTCACACTATTCATCATTGCAGCGCTTGCGGGTTGTGGAAAAAACACTTTACCTTCTGGGCTAAAGATGGAGAAATCTAAGGTTTTAACTTCTTCGCTTGGGCATAAGGCATATATTGTTGAAACAAGTTCTGTAAGTGGTGATGTTACTCAAGTATTTCTTGATTTTGCTAACGGCACTTGTGGTGTAGGAGTCTTAGCTTCTTATCAATTGAATGCTGAGTTCAAGCTGACTTGGTTGACTGGAAGTGAATTACAGATTAAGAAAACTAAGCCTCTTGAAGTTCAATATAATGCTTCGTGGCCATTATTACGCTGTTCTAATCACGTGGTTAAAGTTAGCGTCGTAGAGTTCGAAGCTAACAATAAAATTTAAAATGAAAAAATACTGGCTGGCATTTATTCTTCACGCACTGTAGCAAACAAGTAGTTGCCCTTTTATTTAGTAGTTAGATAAGCGGTTTGTATCTATTCTGAGAGTTTAATTGTTAGGTTTAAACATCAATTGAGAGACAGCAACTAGCAAATTCACCATCCGAAGTGCCAGCTTTCCCGAAGTTCCGCGAAGAGCCAATTACTGACCATCAAGCATGACTCGTTACTGTCCCAAGACGTGTTTAGGCGAATTTTAAAAGAGCGAACATCGGCCGTTCACAATTGCTTTTCTATTTCGTCAAAGTCTATTGCTCGCATAGTCAAGAAAACGACCCAATCGCTCGTTTTTATCCTGAGGTAAAAGCGAGAACTCCTAAATTTTAATAACACTGGCAATTAGTTAGCAAGTTTGTTAAAAATAATCTAATAAGAAAAACGAGCTACGTTGTGGTAGAAAAACGCGCGATTAGCTCGCTATAAACATGTTAGCTGCACCTAAACTTTACAGTTCATAACAAAGGAAAAATAGATGGATTCAGCAGTAAAAATTTTCCAAATTCTCTTTTATATTACTGGATCACTGATTGCGATATTGACGTTTATTAAAGCAAAAAATGGACTCTTAAACTCTGTCAATACCGAGTACCAAAAACGTGTAATGGATCGATTGGCACTACTTTCTGATGAATTGTATGAAGAATTTGATCCAAGTTCAGATAGATACTGGGGAAAGCAGGATTCAGCCAAGGAAGTTATAGAAAGGCTGCATGAAGAAATAAAACCTTTTAAACATGAAATAATTACAAGTAAAGAAATTCATGTTGGAACGCCAACTCCTGATAACTTTGGTCATCTTACAACTTATCTTGACAAGTTAAAGTCTGATCCATTTATTCCAAAGAAAATTAGAGATAAAGTTATTTCAAACTTAGAAGCACGAACAAAATCCATGTTTTCTGCCTATATCCAAGAAATAGACAGCTATAAAAACGGGCTTAAAGAAGGTAAATACTGGGATAGCTTAGATACGAATTACGCATGGATTCATAATAAAATTAATGCTCGAATGTATGAAAATGGTGTTGGTATTTCTCAGCTGCAAGAAGCAGCTCATGACGTAAGACTTGCCATTCAAGAGCACTTAGAAAAATTCAATCCAATCAAATAAAATGCAGCTAACAAGTGGCGTCAGTGCGCCCTGCGGGCAGGACTCGCTATCGCTCGCCTCTGCGCCAGGCGTTAGGTACTTATGAATATTCCGAAGGTAGACACATGGTTTTTCGAGAAGGTAGAGTTCCATCACCCTAGTGTGCTTAGCATTAAACTGGTTGAAGGTGTTAAGTCAAATGAGCGAGAAATGGTGTTGTCTGATACTGATACTCCGATCGGGCCTTATTTCCCTGTTAAAGTTTTGGAAACGAGTCGATGTCTACGAGTCATATTTAACGAAGTGGTTTCGTTCCACATTATTGATGAGTCTTACTCTTCACCTACAGAAAAGTTAGATATTACCCACGAGTTCGGCCCTGTAAGAAAGTGCAATGGCCTCGAATATCAAAAGTATGTGCAGGCAGACAGTATTGTTGATCAAACTGGGCCTGATGAAATTTTTGGGTATTATATCTGGACAGAAGATCAGACGGTGTTCATTCTTGCAACCGCTGACCCAGAAGTCCTAATTAGTGACGAGAAGTCTAATACCTCCGTAGAGCGAGGAGATACCTATTTTAGTCAGTAGAACGTACCTAACAATCACATTAAGTCGCTCGCAGGCTCGCTGGGACAGTAACACGTGGGCTCTGTCGCTTATCTCGGATTTTAGCCCACGCATTACTGCCCCTTATGTGGGCGTTATGTACCTAGGTAGAGTATGAGAATATTTTTAACTTTCTTTGGACTGTTTATTTCAAGTTATGCCTATTCAAATGCTTCATCAGATGCTGAAAATGAAGGCGAAGCGATTGGAATAGTTTATGGGCACATTAAAGAAATGGATGTTTTTAAATTTATGTGCAATAGAAACGCTCCTGAAGCCGGGGCTATAGTTACTGAAGCTATTGATGCATGGATGTCTAGGAATAACGCGGTTGTTACAAACCTAATAACTGGCTTAGATAGAATTTCGACAAAAGAACGAGAGCAATTGTTTGATCTTGGAAAGAATGTTTCAAATAACTCAATAATTTGGTTTAACAAACAGAGTCAACCTAAAAAAGAAGAGTTGTGTCTGGCACTAGCAAAGAAATTGAGTTCTGATTTGTATAAAAAAGAGTATCCAATAGCCTATAAAATAATGGGTAAAGGTACATAACAAGCGCTTTAAATAATGGACAAGTAAAGCGAGTGTTATATTTAAAGGATAGTTTAGTGAAAAACTTCATTTCGGTATTTCTTGTTCTTTTATTGGCTGGTTGCCAAGCTACAAGGTTTCACAACCCCGAAGGAATTGCTCAAAATCAGTTAGCATATATCTTCAAACAACCACATAAGCCGTTTAGTAGTAAACCGAGTGCATTTATCAATGCAGTTTTTGACGCTAACGGTTCATTGGTTATGCAATTTAAGCCAATGCAAAATGCTATTAAAGAAGCTTACTTGAAACCAGGCGAATATAAATTCATATTGCAATGTAATTATGGAGGTGGTGCGACAGACGCTGAAATTATTGCTGTTGTTGAGGTTGGTAAATCCTATAGATACTCTTGTGGCATCACCCCAGAGAAGGTGTATATAGGTGCACGAATACTTCATAAATCTTATGCAATATTCGAAGAAGTTGAAATATAACAAGCCATTTCAGTGTGGGACTTTACGAATGACAGTAGTTGGCACACAACTGCACATCGTCTCAATACGTTTGCGTCCATTGACGATTTACAAACATAACTCGTCTTAGCCTCAACAATTGTAAATCCTTTTAGCTATGTGTAAGTTATTAATAATTTGATTATTAAAAACCGTATTTTGATAATTCTGGAAATTAACACATAGAGTGTTAACGGGAATTCTCGGTAATACGCTGTTATAACCCCTGTAGTATCAGTTGAACACCATGACTATTTGTAAGAAATGTAACTCCAAAATATTCCCGAAAGCTGTTCGTTCTGGTAAGTATGTTGCGTACTTTTGTCCTGTATGTGGTATTCAGCAGAAGCGATTTGGATTAAACGAACTATATATTTTGGTTGTTTGTATTTTTCATCTATGGGCATTTGCGTTTTTCAATTATCACTTTAATTCTGGCAACATAACTTGGTCACCAATTATGTTGGGTTTAATTGGGGTTTCAGTTTGTGCATTTTTAACTTTATTGTTTAGTTTGTTTAAAATAATTACCAATAATGGTGGGAACTGGAAAATTATCAATATTATGTCTTTTTCAGTATTTTCAGGGGCAATAATTCTTGCAGCATCACAGGTGTGGGGGTTATAACAAGGCAATAATGGATGGGACGCTCAAAGCTTGGCTGGCGCTCATTCTTCGCTAAGTGTAACCAAGCAAAATCCGCCCATTATTCGGGTGTTACAGAATAAATACTATAACTCATTAATTAGATGGTACGCCCCACCCATTAGCTAAACTCATAGTGTTGGCTATTACAGGAGGAAACCATCATGTCAGTTGCAAAAGTCATAGGTATTGATTTAGGTAAATCAACCTTTCACCTAATTGGTCACGATTATTCTGGTCGTGAAATATTTCGACATAAATACTCCAGAGCAAAGTTAGTCGATTTTCTATCTGTCCAAGAATCAACAGTTATTGCAATGGAAGCTTGCTGCGGTGCTCACTGGCTAGCAAGGAAATGCAAACAATTAGGACATGAGGTTAAGCTAATACCAGCTCAATATGTAAAACCTTATGTTAAGACCCATAAGAATGATTACATTGATGCAGATGCGATAGCAGAAGCTGCAACAAGGCCAAACATGAGGTTTGTTTCAGTCAAAACAGAAGAAGCTCAATTAGGGACCGTTATTAGACGTGTTCGTTCTGGCTATATTAAAGAAAGAACCGCCTGTATGAACCGAATTGGCTCGATACTACTGGAATTTGGACTTAGCTTTCCGAGAGGCCATCATCAAATGAAAAACTTGTTCCAATGGATAGCTGATCAAAATGAAGTGTTGCCACCGCTATTGATTGCAGAGCTAACAACTCAATATGAATATTACAATCAACTAAATGTGTGGATTAAAGCTCAAGAAGATAAGTTATTAGCGTTAAATAAAGAAAACGATATAGCTAAGTTATTACAAACAATTCCAGGTGTTGGACCTATGACTGCATCATGCTGTATATCAGCAGTTGGTAGTCCACAGGATTTTGATAATGGACGTAATTTTGCCGCTTGGCTAGGGTTAGTTCCATTTCAATACTCAACGGGCGGTAAACCTAGAATGTTAGGTATTTCCAAGCGGGGGAATAAGGAACTGAGAGAGTTATTTATTCACGCTGCTCGTGCCTTTATGTGGCGGGATAAAACAGCGGAAAAGTTCTTTGGAACATGGTTGATAGATTTAAAATGTCGAAAACCATTTAATGTCGCACTTGTTGCTTTAGCAAATAAAATAGCAAGAATAGCTTGGTCTGTAATGACCAAGAAGAAGCCCTTTGAAATTAGAGTTTAAGTCAGTTTGCATATGATAATTAATGATGACAAAACGGTTAGACCACCAGATTGAAGACCTTGTGGACATTTCAGTAAGATAAAGTACTTTCTCATTTTTGAGGACAATCTGGCGCAGATCTCATCGTAGAGCTGGGACTAATGAAAGTCTCTAATAGACTCTGAATACATTAGCGCAAACCATCTCCGTTATTTTTAGTTATTAACTTGCAAAACGGGGCGTACCATACATTATGTCCCAAAAAGTGCATTTCAACTATTTAACATCAAGTTCCATTACAACACCGTCTTCATCGTCCTCTTCGGTGACAACAAAACCAAACTGAGAATAAAATTTGCGCATCGTATGGTGGCCAGGCATGTAGAGTATGGTTATTTTTTTACATTCTGGAATTTTTTTCATCTCGTTAATTACTAATTCTGTTGCGATTTTACCTATACCTTGGCCTTGATATTTTACATCAACCATAAACTGAGCAATGTAAAACTCATCAGGTAGCCCTTCTTCAAGCTCTTGGTAATATTGAATAAAACCGACAACCTCATCTTCACGATATATTGCCCGATTAACATAATGGGGATAGAAGCTTGATTCAGCGATAGACTCTGAATTTAACGCCACGTAATCCTCTTGCTCTTTAGTTATTTCTAAGTGAATTACATCCAGCCAATTATCCTTCGTAACATCACGCAAAGTCACATTCATAAAATTCCCTTTATTTATTTTTCAGTAAATGTATAGGTAAGGGTAAAGTGAATAAAAACAATACATAATTGGCAAATATGACTTTAACTATTTACGACAACTTTTAAATTAAAATCGCTTGGTCGTTAAACCACCAAGTTTATTTGGTAATCAAATTATGGGGAGCACCGCCAAGCGATTTAGTTTTTTATTGCCCCGTTAAACGCTTAGCAAATGAAATCGCATAGGCTGTTGAGCGTAATTTAAGTACTTTGTCATCACTTGGCTTAAACCCTTTAGACAATAGATTTGGGTCATAATTAGTGAGATCGCAACCTGACTCACCTGTTGATTCTATGCTGAGCTTTCCTAAATTAATTGTTTTGCGATTCGCAGGCCAACGAACTGAAGGGTCAGTTAATGCATCACCCGGCTCGGCTAATTGTGCTTGAAAACGATAATGAACCTTCCCTTTCGCTAAATCCTCTTCAAGTCGCTTAGCCAGAAATGATTTAGGGAAGGTTTTCATTTGCTCTTCTGTTAGCACCTGCTCTGGCTCTTCTGGCACCATGGCCCATCTAAAGGCATGCTTAGCGCCATTTTCATCAACCATGTAAAAGGTATGCACACCAAAATAACGTGAAGACACATACGATGCTGGCGGGTTATGGCTTTGTAGCCAATTAAATTGTCCTAAAGTACTCGGGTTTTGCTCTCTGTATGCTTTTACTTTTGCAAAATCGATTTGACCTGTTTTTTCGTCAGGTACTAAGGTACTTAGTAAACCAAAAAATGCTTCTGGGCTGTTGCCTGCAAATACCGGCGTAGTAAGCCCTGCAATATTATGCACATCACCATTTTTTAGCACAAACTGCACCCCCATTCCACGCGGCGAGCGTGATGTTTCATCAGCATGAGGGTTACCCCCGCCCATAGAAAAGCGAATATTTGCTTTTGACGGTGCGTTAAATAAAGGGCTGATTGAATACTGCTTTGCTGCTTGATTAGGTGTAAATGTTCCGACAGCGCACACCCCTTTGGCGTGACCTTTTCTGATTCCGGGCTGCTTTCCTGACAGCTTTTCAAATAAATTAATAAAATCTTGCCCATTTACTGCTTGCTCAGCAAAACTTGCTGTTGGTAATACAAGGCACATGGCACAAACTAAAGACTTAATTTTTAGCATTTATCCATCCTTTAAACTTAGTTTCAACAAAAATGACCAGATAAACTTCAAAATAATTTCATCAAAGCTAATAAATATTTTTACCAACAAAAACGCTACAAACATTTAATAAACTTAGAATATTTATTTAACTACAGTATTTATAAAAGCTGCTAACTTTAAATTTAGGATCCGAAAAACTGCTGTGGCGCCCAGCATTTTAAAAATAATCCGTGGTATTAATCACGACTATGACTAGTCCACCTAATCGTAAATTTTGTGGCTTGGTCAAAAACAACAAGGACCTAATTATGGTGAAACAACATAAGAAAACCACTGCAAACGCTGATGTAGATATGACTCCTATGCTCGATATTGTGTTTATCTTGCTGATATTTTTTATCGTCACAACTTCATTTGTTAAGGAGCGCGCTATTGAAGTGAATCGCCCTTTAGCAAAAACAAGTCTTGAAAACCCTAAAAAACAAGCGCAATTTACTATCACTGAAAACGATAGTATTTATTTTGCAAACCGGCTTATCACACCAGAGCAGATAATCGCTAACCTTGCCTTATTTGCCGCACAGTTTGAAATGACCAATGTGCAAGTAACAGCAAGTGAGCAAAGCAGCCACAAAACCTTAGTAACCTTGCTTGATAAAATAAAACAATATCAAGATGTGCCAATTTCTATAAGCACCTCTTTATAACTAAAAAAGGGCCTAACGGCCCTTTGCAAGTTAAATAATAAAGGAATCTAAAGGGAGTTTAGAACTTGTACTCTGCACCTACGTAGTAATACGCACCGTTAAAACCAAATGGTGCTGAACGACGTGAGTAAGTGAATACACCAGGGCTTGAAACAATTGTGTTGCCGCTTGCATCAACAATTGTACCCGAGCGTGAATTACCAATGGTGTTCTTATCTGGGTAAACATCAAATAAGTTATTTGCACCAATGTTAAATGACAGGTTTTCGTTAAAGAAGTAGTTAACTTTAACATCAGTTAAGATTTCAGCACCGTATGTTTGACGGCCACCATCTTCAACTGTGTATTCGCCGTAACGGTTTAGAGATAGGTTTACAGTCCAATCTTCTAAGCGGTAAAGCGCGCTTAAGTTAATGCGGTCTTCTGGTTGCCATTCTTCGATAATTGATGTTTCTTGGGCAGAAAACACATCTTCTACTGGAATAGTCTCAAGGCCACTGCCTGATGGCGTGAATAAATCAACCACATCTGTTTTAGTGAAGTTAGCAGCAAAGGTGAAATCAAGCGTACCGCCTAGGCCTTCTGTGTTCCATGTTGCTACTAAATCAACACCTTCTGTTTCTGTGTCTGCACCATTTAAGAAGAACTGACCCGCACCTGCGCCTGAGCTTTCAAGTGCAGCATCTAGCGTATCTGATAAACCTTTACCTAAACGGTTAGAAATAACGATACGGTCGTCGATATCAATCGAGTAGTAGTCAATGGTTAAGTTAATATTGTCGGTGACGTTATACACAATACCTAAACTACGGTTTTGTGATTTCTCTTCTTTTAGCTTAGGAATACCAATTGATTGCGCTAAGGTACTGTCGTTTCTAAACGTACCTACTTGCTCAGCCACTAAGCTGCCATCATCACCTACAACGAACTGTGTACTTACGTTATTAAAGTAAAGTTGTTGCATAGAAGGTGCTCTAAAACCTGTGCTTAATGCACCACGTAAAGACACATCTTCAGTTACAGACCAGTTACCCGCTAACTTAAAGTTAACTGTGTCACCAAAGCCTTTGTAGTTATCGTAACGTACCGCACCTGAAATAATTACATCATCGATAACATAGGTTTCTGCATCCATATAGAATGAGATCACATCGCGCGACTCATCAACAGATGATGCCGGGTCTGAACCACCAAAACCTTGCGTACCACTTGCAGCGTCAACACTACCTACCCCACCATTTAAGCCAGAATAGATGCTCATACCATCAACAGTGTCGTAATCACGGTATGCGTATTCGCTACCTTCAAGAATACGGAACTCATCGGTACGAAGCTCAGCACCCAGTGCTAATGAGAAGTTGTCGTAATCTTTTGTGTAATCAAGGTTTAAAGTTTGCAGTGATAATTCAAGGCCATATGCATATGCTGAACGCGGAATAGTGGCACGAATTTCATCAGCCGTTAAACCTTGGTCATAACGAAGGTAGTTCGCGTATGAGCCATTGATAGTGTCACTTGTTGTGTAATCAATGCTGTTTTCACCGTAGGTGTACGATAAATCAATGCTTGAGTCATTATCGAACGATTTTTTATAACCAAAGTTATAAGACACGTCATCGATGATTGTATTAATTTTTGGTAAGAAACCCATAGGAATGGTTGCATCACCATCTTGTAATACAGGGTTACCATTAGCATTTGCGTTATGACGGAAAAACGCAGCTGATTCATTTTCACGATTTGAATAAGTGATAAAGCCATATAGCTCACCACCAGCAAGCTCATAGCCAGTATTAATCGTTAAGGCAAATTGCTGTGAATCTGCATCACCAATTCTAAACGTATCACGAGGTGCTGTTAACTCACGTGGGTCGCCTGCCAATAGCGTACCATCATCAAGTTCAGTACAGCCGTAAAATTGACATGAGCCATGAAGACCTGCACGGTTAGTCGGCGCACGGTCACGGTAGTTGATTGTGGTATTTAAATAACCTTCGTCACCTAAAGCAAAACCTTTGTTGAAATCAACAGTTACAGTTTCCCCATCGCCTTCTGAATACTCACCGTAGTTGATAGCCGCTTTACCGCCCTCTTCAGCGTCTTTTAATACGATATTAATAACACCTGCAATGGCATCTGAACCATATTGCGCAGCAGCACCATCACGTAATACTTCAATACGTTTGATTGCAGCAGCAGGAATAGCATTCATGTCGGTACCCGCCGTACCACGACCAACTGACGTATTAATGTGAATAAGGCTCGCTTGGTGGCGGCGTTTACCATTGATAAGAACTAAGGTTTGATCTGGCCCTAAGCCACGTAATGTTGCAGGACGAAGTGCATCAGTACCATCACTGATAGACGAGCTTGAAAAGTTAAAAGACGGTGCAATAGCCTGAAGCATACGGCCTACTTCTGTTTGACCTGTATTCTCGAGTGCTTCGGCACTTAAAATATCAACCGGAACCGGTAAATCTTCAACCGAGCGTCCTGCTACACGGCTACCGACAACGGCAATTTTTTCGATGTTTTGTTCTGCTGATTGATCTTCTGCTAACGCTTGCGTATTGGCGGCAAGCAGTAATGGCACGACTGCAGCGCTGACCCCTGATACTTTGATCATGTTATTATTCATCCTATCTACTTGTTTGAGTTTTATACTCAGCAAGCCTTGTTGATCAACAACCGCATCGAGCTCAGCGCCTTCTAGCATCGCGTTCAGTGCATCAAGTTTGGTGTAAAAACCAAACACAGATTGCGCTTGATATTGCTTTGCTAATTCGAAAGAAAAAATGACTGTTTGTTCGGTTTGCTTTGCAAATTCGATTAACGCCAAATCAGCTCGTTGCGCTTTGATGTCAAATTGCAGCATTTGTTTTTCAGCCGCTATTGCTACTTGGCCTGCTGTGAGGCCATAAATAACAAAAGAGGCAGGTAACAACGGCAATTGCTTACTGCGCAATTTAAACAAACAAGTGAGGAAGAAAAATCCGCTATGTAAATTTAACTTTTTTTTAATTAATTTTTTGTGACGAGAAGGTGGCGCACAATTAACATCATAACATTGGCGTATTCTCATGGGCAGAACTAACCTTTTGCAGCGATAGTTAAGCTAACACGATGTTCACCTAAACGTTGATGTTCTACACCTAAGTTGGCCTGTAAAGAATCAAGCAAACCTTTAATGTCGCCAGTTTTAAACACGCCAGCCACTTTTAAAGAGGCAAGTTCTGGATCATTTAATTCAAAACGTGTGGCAGTATAACGACTCACCTCTTGCAGAGCTTCGCCTAAAGACTCGCCATTAAAAATCAGCATTTCTTGTTGCCATGCCAAATCACGTTGTACGTCATCAACCGATAACTGTTTAATTGGCTCTGTTTTACTTTGTTTTATGAGGGCTTTTTCACCAGATACAACAACATTAGCGCGAAGCGCTTTAATATTTGCACTGTTATCTGAGGCATCTTTTAAACGATTAAAATCGCTGGCATCAACCTGAGTACTCGGATCAGCAATCATCACCTTGCCCTCAGTCACCACAAGCTCTAAGTCTGAAGCGGTATTTCGCTGAACATTAAACACCGTACCAAGTGCAGTAAATGATTTATCACCAGCAATAACCGTAAACGGACGGCTCGGATCTTTGGCAACATTAAAGCGCCCTTCACCACGGCTCAAAATCAACTGACGGCGATCGCCTGAGTAGGCAACTTCGAGTTTAGTATTGGTATTAAGCTGCACAATAGTGCTGTCTGGGAGCACAAATTCAGCTTGCTCACCCACTTTGGTGCGGTAAATTTTGCTAAATTTAGCGTAGTCGTTTTCTTCACTTTGCCAATAGCTTGAATAGATAAGCATGATAGAACCAAGCAGCATTGCCACCAAAAAGCTGGCAGCGGTTGCCATACCAAATACTGCAGGTTGTTTTTGCGGTGCTTTATAAGGAAACAAACTACTTAACTCATTAAGCACACTCATTTCATCCCATAAGGTCGCAAGTTCAAACAATGCCTCTTGATGAGCCGCACTTTGGTGAGCCCACAAGTGTAATTGGCTTACTTCATCTTTAGATAGGCCACGATCAATGGCACTGATCCATTGACTCGCCTGCTCTTGAATCATGTCTTTTGATGAAAATGGGTGGACATTACTCATTTGTTCACCTCTTTTGCAGTGAACTCTGTGGTAGGGGTAAATGCCTGGGGTTGTACGTCGTGTGATTTCATTGCTCGGTGAACATGTAATAAGCCTTTGGCTATATGTTTTTCAACAGTACTTTCGCTAAGACTCATTTTAGCTGCAATTTCCTTTTGGCTTAAGCCATAGACTTTTTTTAAGATAAAACATTTTTTAACCTGAGGGCTTAGTTCGTTAGTCACTCGGCAAAAAAACAAAAAACGCTCTTTAGAAGTTACTTCATCTTCAAGTGCCAATGAACGCATGTGATGCTCAACCTGCTGTTGTTCATCTAACGATTCTTTGTATTTATTGTCCCATTTAGCAATATGATTTAGCGCCAAATGCTTAGCCGTTTTCAGCATATAACTGTGAGTATATTCGATATTTTGCTTAAGATCAGCTTCATAACTTTTTATAAACGTCTCTTGCACAATATCTTCTACATCATCAGGGCTGACGATACGTGATACAAAGCGCCTAAGCTTGCTCGATATCTCGGTAAAAGCGGTGATAACCCCAGTTTGATCTGTCATCCTTAACTCACCTTTATTATATTTTTATTGCTTTAGGGTACGAGATTTCAGTTTAATTACAAGCCATTTGTTAAGTTTTTGTACCTTAAGTAAACAAAGATTTCATAAACTCATAAAAAACCTCTGTTTTGCGCGTCACTAGGCTGTTTTGTGGTTTTAAAAACCACACTGGCGCGTCAGCATCAACAAGGCTATTAGGGAGTATTTCGATTAACCGTCCTTCGGCTAAATCGTCTTTAATTGCAATATAAGATTTAATCGCTATGCCATGGCCTGCAATCGCAGCCTGTGTCATGTTATCTGAGTTAGATACAGTAAAACGCGTTCTCGCATTATAATTAACTATTTGGCCGCCTTCGTTAAATTTAAGCTGTCGCTGCCATGGCAAACACACCCAGTAATGGTCTTTAAGATCAGCCACCGATTTTGGTTGCCCATATTTTTCAACATAGCTCGGCGCTGCGCACAAAATACGAGAGTTACTAACAAGCTTACGAGAAAGCAGGTTTGAATCTGCCAACTGACCTACTCGAATAGCCACATCTTGGGCATCATCAACAATATTCACAAATTGATCTGTAATCATAAAATCGAGTTTCAAGTCGGGAAATTGCTGTTCAAAATGACCAAGCTCTGGCATTACAAATTTTGAGAAAACCCAAGGCGGCATAGTGACTCTTAAAAGCCCTGTAACCGCTGAACCCCGAGCGCCAATTTGATGCTCAGCATCATACAAGGCTTCTAAAATGGCACCAGCACGTTGATAAAACAACTCCCCTGCAGGTGATAAGCGTATTCGCCGACTATCACGAAACAACAACACTGTACTTAACGCTTTTTCTAACTTACTTAAGCGATGACTTACCGTTGCAGGTGAAAGGCCCTGAGCTTTAGCAGCGGCAACCACACCTTGGTTTTCAACTATGGCTATAAAGGTTTCTAAATCACATAAACTGTACATGGCTTTGATTCAATATTTTCGAATTTAGGTTTCAGTTTTGTATTGTATATATAAAAATTCAAAACTCTATACTTGCTACAAATTGTAAAAAATGATTGGAGTATGTATGTCTTTAAAAACCCAAATCGAAGCATTTGAAGTGCAAAAGAAAGCCAATGTCCCAGCTGACATCTTAAATTTGATGGATGTCACGACTGAAAAACTAATTGCAGAACAATTGAGTAAACATGCTTTAAACGTCGGTGATAAGTTTCCAGCATTTGAATTACCCGACAGCAAAGGCAAACAAATCAGCTCGACTGAGTTGCTAGCGAAAGGCCCGCTTGTACTGAGTTTTTACCGTGGTGGTTGGTGCCCGTATTGTAATTTAGAGCTTCGCGCACTCAATAACATGCAACAAGCATTTGCTGATCAAAATGCACAGTTAGTTGCTGTTTCGCCTCAGTTACCTGATGAATCACTGTCTACCCAACAGCAAAACGAGCTGGCTTATACAGTTCTTTCTGATGTGTCTAACTCTTTGGCTAAAAAGTGTGGCTTGGTATTCACGTTAGATGAACGCTTAATTCCTGTTTACGATCAACTTGGTTTAGATATTCCAAAAGCCAATGGTGACGATAGCTACGAATTACCATTACCGGCAACTTACGTTATTGATAGCCAGGGTGTGATTCAATTTGCTTTTGCCCATGAAGATTACACTCTAAGAGCAGAGCCTTTAGATGTTCTTAACGCAGTTAAGGCACTAAGTCATGTTTAAAAAAGTATTTTTTAGTCTAGTTTTATTGGTAAGCATAACCTATTCGGGAGGCACAATGGCAGAGTCTCAACACCAAGCAAAACCAAAAGTAATTGTGTTTGATGTCAACGAAACCTTGCTTGATCTTGAACAAATGCAAAGCTCAGTCGCTAAAGCGCTTGATGGCAATACTCAGTTATTACCGCTTTGGTTTTCGACCATGCTGCATCACTCCTTAGTGAGTACGGTGTCGAATGATTATCATGACTTCGGTGAAATTGGCGTTGCTGCACTGATGATGGTGGCAAGTAATAATCAAATTTCGTTAACTAAAGAGCAAGCAAAGCAAGCGATTGTGCCACCACTTTTATCTTTACCTGCGCATAGCGATGTTAAACCAGCGTTGGCGCAATTAAAGCTAGACTATAAGCTGGTCAGCTTTACAAATTCGTCAAATAACGGTGTTAAAGCGCAGTTTCAACATGCTGGCTTAACAGATTACTTTACTCACCGTTACAGTGTTGAAGATATTAAAGTGTATAAACCCGATCTGCGCGCTTACAAGTGGTTGCTTGAACAATTAAATGTAGCGCCTCACGAAGCTTTAATGGTTGCAGCGCACGGCTGGGATGTAGCAGGCGCTAAAGAAGCGGGTATGCAAACAGCGTTTATCGCAAGGCCCGGTAAAGCCCTTTACCCACTGGCAAAGCAACCAGACTACATCGTTAAAAACCTTGAAGAGTTAGCCTCTTTACTAACGGAAAAGTAAGAAACGATTTAAACCGTTATATTAACGCAAAGCGAAAATGCTTTGCGTTTTTTTGTGCTCAATAAAAAAGTAAACTACAGGGTGTACCTTTCTCTTTTTTGGGTATAAACTAAACGCTAAATGAATATGCATAGTGACGTCTTTCATGTTAATAGACTATTTTTTATGCATACCTACTTAACAATTGGACTGTGGAGTAAACATGCGTCTGCCTTTCGCACCTGCCAAATTATCATTATCTGCGTTGTTATTAGTTTCTGCTCCTTTGCTACTGCAAGGTTGTTCTGAAGCGCCACAGCAACAACAGGGTCAAATGCACCCCGCTGCTGTCGCGACTATGACAATGGAAACTCACGATGCACCTTTTACTATTGAGCTACCAGCGACGCTGTCTGGTTCAAAAGAGGTTGAAGTTCGTGCCCGTGTCACCGGTATTCTTGAATCACGCAACTTTGAAGAAGGTCAGCGTGTAGAGCAAGGCCAATCACTGTTTACAATTGACCTAGAACCTTATCAACTTGCGGTTGATCGTGCGCAAGCTGCACTTGATGGTGCAAAAGCAGCGCTTGTTCAAGCTGATCGTGACGTTAAACGATTAGCTAAACTACGTGCCGAAAAGTCAGTTTCACAACGTGACTACGATAACGCAAGCTCAGCCAATGATATTGCTAAGACAGATTTAGCCGCTGCAAAAGTAGCCTTAAAAGAAGCGCAACTAAACCTTGAATATGCGCAAGTGAAAGCCCCTGTCGCAGGTGTAATGGGACGTGAGTTTGTCTCTGAAGGAACCTATGTTTCTGGTCCAGATTTATTACTGACTCAAATGACTCAGTTTGACCCTATTCGTATTCGTTTTGGCCTATCTGAGCGTGAACAACTGCAAATGCGTCAAGATGTTAAAAATGGCTCACTGACATTACCTGAGCAAGGCCACTGGAAAACACAAATTAAACTCCAAGACGGCTCTTTATACGGGCAAACCGGTGAAGTTAACTTCTCTGATGTGCGTATTAATCCAAACACAGGTACCAGTGAGTTTCAGGCAATTATTCCTAACCCTGATTTTCAACTTCGCCCGGGTCAATTCGTTCGTGTTGAGTTAAGTGGTGCAGTTCGCAAAAACGCTTTCATCGTGCCGCAACGTGCCGTGCTTGATAACGGCACCGGTAAATTTGTTTATGTAGTAAGTAAAAACGAACAAGGTATGGATGTCGCATTACCTGCCCCTGTAAAAGTAGGTGAATGGATCAAAAAACCAGAAAACGAGCAATACCAAAACTTTTGGTTAATCCGCAGTGGTTTAAAAGAAGGCGACCAAGTTATTGTTGATGGCATGGCACGTATTTTCTTCCCAGGTATGCCAGTCAATGTTGGCAAACCCGCCGCTAACCCAAGCCACGCAGAATAAGCACAGGGAGCCTTATGTTTTCTCGTTACTTTATAGACAGACCCATTTTTGCGTTTGTTATATCTATCGTTATTGTGCTTGCGGGCCTTGCTGCGATGCGCAGCTTACCAGTGGCGCAATATCCTGAAATAGCACCACCGGTTGTACAAGTAACCGCAGCCTACCCGGGTGCATCTGCCGATGTGCTTGAGCAAACGGTTGCGACACCGATTGAAAATGCCATTACCGGTGTTGAAGGCATGATGTATATGTCTTCAACGTCAACCAGTGCAGGTTCAACCACCATCGAAGTTACTTTTGAAATTGGTACTGATGTTGACCAAGCCGCCGTTAATGTAAACAACCGTGTTAAGCAGGTTGAAGCGCGCTTACCTGAAGAAACTCGCCGCCAAGGTGTGGTGGTTCAAAAAGGTTCTTCTAGCTTTTTACAAGTTCATGCCTTTTACTCACCAGATGGAACACGTTCGAGTTTATGGACATCAAACTATGTCACCATGAACGTGCTAGACCGTGTTAAACGTATTCCTGGCACTACCAGTGTACAAATTTTTGGTGCCAAAGATTACGCAATGCGCATTTGGTTACGCCCTGATGTGATGAGCCAATTAGGTGTCACTGTTGAAGAAATTGCAGGGGCAATCCGTGTACAAAACTCACAATACGCGGCAGGTAAAATTGGTGCCACACCTACTACACAATCTCCTCAAGAGTTGGTTTACAGTGTGACTGCACAAGGTCGCTTATCTGAGCCTGAGCAATTTGAAAATATCATTATTCGTTCAAACACAGACGGCAGTAGCTTGCGCTTAAAAGACGTAGCGCGTGTTGAGCTTGGCTCAAAAGACTATAACTTCAAAGGGACAATTAACGGTAAAGAGGCGGTACTATTAGGTATCTTCTTGCAACCAGGAGCAAATGCCCTTGATGTAGCCGAAGAAGTAAACAGTGTTATTGAAGAAATGAAAAGCCAGTTCCCTACCGGACTTGCACATTTAACCTCGTACGACACAACCCGCTTTGTTGAAGTATCGATTCGTGAAGTTGTAAAAACACTACTTGAAGCCATGGTATTGGTATTCTTAGTAGTGTATTTATTCTTACAAAACTGGCGTGCTACCCTAATACCTACCCTTGCAGTACCAGTGTCACTACTGGGCACATTTGCCGGTATGTATATGCTGGGTTATTCAATTAACTCACTCACCTTATTTGGTATGGTGCTGTCGATTGGTATTGTTGTTGATGATGCTATCGTGGTACTCGAAAACGTTGAGCGTATCATGCACGAAGAAGGCTTAGGTGCTAGAGAAGCCGCTGTTAAAGCGATGGGCGAAGTAAGCGGCCCTGTGGTGGCAATTGTTTTAGTACTTTGTTCAGTGTTTGTGCCAATTGCGTTTTTGGGTGGCTTAACCGGTGAGTTATTCCGCCAGTTCGCTATTACTATTTCGATTGCTGTGAGTTTATCGGGTATCGTTGCGTTAACGATGACGCCAGCGCTTTGTGTGCTTATTTTAAAACAAGAACACAAGCAAACTGCCCGCTTCTTCTTATGGTTTAACGACATGTTTACCAAGATCACAGGCCGTTATGTCGGTGCTGTTGGCTTTATGGTACGCCGTGGCCTGTTAGGGCTGATCTTAATGACGGGCATGATTGCCGCTACAATTGGCCTTTGGCAAAACACCCCTGGTTCGCTTGTGCCAGATGAAGACCAAGGTTATTACATCTCTGCAATCTTCTTACCTGACGGTTCATCACTTGAGCGCACAGAGCAAGTCACACAGCAAGTTGTTGAGGCCGTACAATCAAACCCAGCGAACGAAAACGTGGTGGCGTTTACCGGTTTTGACTTTATTGGCGGTGGTTACAAAAACAGTGCTGCAACCTTATTCGTAACTCAAAAGCACTGGGATGAGCGTGAAGTTGATACCAAGGCGCTGGTGCAAGAGCTATTCATGAAAACAGCGGGTATTAAAGAGGCGCTCGTTCTTGCCTTTAATCCGCCTGCTATTTTTGGTTTAGGTAACACCGGTGGTTTTGAATTTTACATTCAAAACAAAGGTGATAGCGACCCAGACAAACTTCAACATGCAATGCAGTTGATGACAGCTGAAGCACAAAAGAGCCCTATCATCAGTGGCCTGCAAACACTTTGGCGCCCTGATGCACCACAGCTACGTGTTGATGTTGACCGTGAACAAGCGCGTGCCATGGGTGTAGAAATTGATGATGCGTTCACTGCCCTTGCGGGTAACTTAGGGACTTATTACGTTAACGACTTCAATAAATTTGGTCGCGCATGGCAAGTACTAATGTCTGCAGATGCTGAGTTTAGAATGAAGCCTGATGACATTGGTCGTATCTATGTTAAAAACAACCAAGGTACTATGGTGCCGCTTTCAGCCTTTACCACTATCGAGTATAGCCGTGGCCCTGAAAACCTAAATCGTTATAACAACTTACCTGCTGTTAAACTGATGGGTAATGCAGCACCGGGTTACAGTTCGGGTCAAGCTATTGCTGAAGTTGAGCGTATAGCACAAGCCGTTTTACCACCTAATATGACCTACGAATGGACAGGCTCTGCATTCCAAGAAAAACGCAGTTCAGGCACCACAGGGATTGCCTTAGGCCTTGCTGTGATCATGGTATTTTTGATTCTAGCAGCGCTATATGAGCGTTGGTCGTTACCACTGTCTGTGATGCTTGCCTTGCCATTTGGTACCTTTGGTGCGCTTATAGCAGTTTGGGTTGTTGGCATGACAAACGATGTGTACTTCCAAATTGGTCTGGTAACACTTCTTGGTCTTGCTAGTAAAAACGCGATTCTTATCGTTGAATACGCCTTGATGAAACATCAACAAGGCTGGAGCGCAAGTACGGCTGCACTTGAGGCTGCACGTTTACGTTTTAGACCAATCATTATGACTTCGCTTGCTTTCATTTTAGGCGTTGTTCCTTTAGTACTGAGCTCTGGCGCAGGTGCAGGTGCCCGTCACAGTGTTGGTACCGGTGTAATGGGCGGTATGATGGCAGCGACATTCCTTGCCGTATTCTTTGTGCCGCTGTTCTTTTATTGGTTAACGGCGCGTAAGTTAACTGAAAAACGTTCAAGACAAGAGCTTGCTGATGAGATAGCAGAACATCATCAACAAGAACATGTCAAAACCCAAGAGGGTAACCTGTAAAAAATGAAGGGCAAACAATGAGTTTGCCCTTTTTTTTGATTATTTGATTACTAGCAATTTACTGCTTCGAACGCTAGTATTAAGGAAAGATGTGTGGAGTACAGCATGAATAATCAAAAATTAGCCGAATTTGAACAGTTTTTTCAAATCAACGAGAGCAACCGTGTCAATTTATATGCGGTTGAACCAAGTGCTGTGCCAAAAACCAATGCTGAGCTTGAAGCGGATATCCCTGCCCTGTTTAAACTTGCCAACGAAGTAAACGAACTTGAACAAACAAGCTTACGACCACTGCGTAATCTGGGTGATGTAGCACAAGAATTAGCTGTTTTCTTACAAGCTCAGTCTCGTAAAATTGATTTAATCATGAGTCACATCTTAGCCTCAGAGCAGCCTGACGATAACGCAAACTATTGCGATAGTTATGGCGGTGGCGGTGTAAAACTTACCTCCGCTGATGTGTATGAATTAGGGCAATCATTTCGCACTAAGTTATTCTTGCAACACGAAGCATCAGCTATTTATTGCTATACCGAATTAGTGGCTATTGAAAAATGCGATGATGATAAATACCAATACACATTATTGTTTACTGCCATTCGCGATGCTGACCAAGATTTAGTCGTAAGAGCAGCCCTGCACGCACAAACACGCCAACTTAAAAAACGTCAGCAAGAAAACAATCAGCAAGACAGTTAAAAATCACGCTTTATCGCGCACAAAAAGCTGACATCTATGGCTAAAATGCTAAACTAGCCCCACCTTAGTTTGTTTAATACCTTCATGAAATTTAGACTTTTACCTGAATGGGCTGAGCAAGATGCCGTTATGCTCACTTGGCCTCATCAAGACACAGATTGGGCTGCAAATTTAACAGCTGTTGAGCCTGTGTATGTAGCGCTTTGCCAAGCAATTAGCCAACAACAAGATGTTGTAATTGTGGCCCATGATAATGCCCTCAAAGCACATATTTCAGTTTTACTTGCAAATGCAGATGTCGATGCTAATCGCATTCACTTTGTGGTGACACCGTGTAACGATACTTGGGCACGTGACCATGGCCCATTAACCTGTGCGAATATTGATGACGCAACAGAGTTAAAAGTAATGGATTTTATTTTTAATGGTTGGGGCAATAAATTTGCAAGTGATCTTGATAATAAAATTAATCAAGTACTTGTAAAGCAAGTCGCTGACCCTAAAAATGGTTATCAGCAAAGTGAGCTGGTTCTTGAAGGCGGTGGTGTCGAAATCAATGAACACGGCGTACTACTCACAACCAGTGAGTGCTTATTAAACCCAAATCGTAACCCAGAACTCAAAAAAGCAGATATAGAAAAAACGCTGGTTGAGCAACTAGGTGCTACCTCTTTTCTTTGGGTTGATCACGGTTACCTTGCGGGTGATGATACTGACAGCCATATTGATACGCTGGTACGTTTTGCACCAAACAACACGCTTGTTTATGTTAAGTGCGACGATAAAAATGATGAGCACTTTGCAGCCCTTGATGCAATGGAAAAACAACTGCAATTATTTAAAACAGCAGAAGGTGAAAACTACACGCTGATTGCCTTACCTTGGCCAAAAGCAGTTTTCGATGAAGATGGTGACAGACTACCTGCCACATATGCTAATTATTTAATTATCAATAAAACCGTTTTAGTACCAATTTATGGTGATGAAAACGACCAACTGGCGCTTGGTCAGGTTGCCAAAGCATACCCAGATCACACTGTAGTGGGTATTAATTGTGTGCCAATTATTCACCAATTTGGCAGCTTACACTGTATTACAATGCAATTACCGCGCGGCTTTTTAGCAGGAACAAACAATGACTAAACCAACGCATTTAAAGGTTGCTCTTGTTCAGCAATCAAACACCGATAATGCTCAAGACAATATGGCTAAATCAATTGCGGGTATTCGTGATGCAGCAAGCCAAGGCGCTAAGCTTATTGTTCTTCAAGAGCTACACCGTAGCCTGTATTTTTGCCAAACCGAAGATGTAGATGTTTTTGATTTAGCAGAAACCATTCCGGGCCCAAGCACAGATACCTTAGGCGCACTTGCCAAAGAACTCAATGTGGTGATCGTGTCATCATTATTCGAAAAGCGCGCTACGGGTCTATATCATAATACTGCTGTGGTACTTGAAACTGACGGCAGCATTGCCGGTAAATACCGTAAAATGCATATTCCTGATGACCCAGGCTTTTACGAGAAGTTTTACTTTACACCGGGTGATTTAGGTTTCGAGCCTATTCAAACCTCTGTTGGTAAACTAGGCGTATTAGTGTGTTGGGATCAGTGGTTCCCAGAAGCTGCACGCTTAATGGCAATGGCTGGCGCGGAAATTTTAATTTACCCAACAGCCATTGGCTGGGACCCGCGTGATGAAAAAGACGAGCAAACACGTCAAAAAGACGCCTGGGTTATTTCACAACGTGCTCACGCAGTTGCCAACGGCGTACCTGTGATCAGCTGTAACCGTGTTGGCCACGAAAGTGATCCAAGCGGTCAAAGTGAAGGTATTCAGTTCTGGGGTAACTCGTTTATAGCGGGTCCTCAAGGTGAAATCTTAGCCGAAGCGAACAACAGCGATGAGCAATTATTAGTTGTTGAATTAGACCAAGCGCGTAGTGAAAACATACGTCGAATTTGGCCTTACCTTCGTGATCGTCGTATCGATCACTATCAGGACTTAACCAAGATTTATCGAGACTAAGCAGTAAAAAACAGTTTAAAGGAGTAGTAAATGGCGTTTGCGCAATGGGCAGCATTGCCTTGGGTAAAATCTGAAAAAGATAAAATTCAGTGGGGACAACTTACCGGTAGCGGGCTTAGCATCGCCATCGCAGAAGGTGTAAAGCAACACAACGAGCTGGTTGTGATTGTCACCCCAGATACGCCAAGCGCCCTACGCCTTGAAACTGAACTCGAATTTCTGTTGCCTGAAAACCCAGTCATGGTCTTCCCTGACTGGGAAACCTTGCCTTATGATCATTTTTCGCCGCACCAAGATATTATTTCGGCGCGCTTAGCCACGTTAAATACCTTAAAAAAAGAACAACAAAGCGTATTAATCGTGCCAGTGTCGACCTTGATGCTGCGTACTGCCCCTGCTTCGTTTATTTATGGTTCAACACTTAACTTTAAAGTTGGCGATACCCTAGATACCCACACACTGCGTGAAAACTTAGAACAAGCGGGCTATTTACATGTACAACAAGTGATGGAGCATGGTGAATACGCGATTCGCGGCTCTATCGTTGACTTATATCCTATGGGTAGCCCTCACCCATTTCGTTTAGACTTTTTTGATGATGAGCTCGACAGCATTCGTTTGTTTGATGTTGAAAGCCAGCG
The DNA here is from genome assembly GCF_019134595.1 of Pseudoalteromonas shioyasakiensis. Lineage (NCBI taxonomy): Bacteria > Pseudomonadati > Pseudomonadota > Gammaproteobacteria > Alteromonadales > Pseudoalteromonadaceae > Pseudoalteromonas > Pseudoalteromonas shioyasakiensis. The sequence goes on from NZ_CP077770.1 coordinate 2,109,045, forward strand.
CTCAGATGAAAAGGTCGACAAAATTGAGTTACTGCCAGCTCACGAGTTTCCAACTAACGACTCAGACATTGAGCGTTTTCGTATCAACTATCGTGAACAATTTGGCGCAAGCTCTGAGCAAGACTCAATTTATATGCAGGTGACTAAAGGAACCTGGCCTGCGGGTATCGAATATTACATGCCACTATTTTTTGATGAATTGGCAACTATCTTCGATTACTTACCAAGCAATACCACGTTTATGCATTTTGGCGATATTGAGCATGCTGCTGATCAGTTTTGGCATGATGTGAATGTCCGCTATGAAAACCGCCGTGTTGATCCGCTCAGACCTTTACTCGAACCTGTAAAACTGTATCAAAGCGTTAATGAACTATTTGGTGAGTTTGGTAAATATGCGCGTATTCGCTTATCACAAGCAAAATTAGGCACCAAAGCGGGTCATACAAACCTTGCTAGTAAAGAGCTGCCAAATGTTCGTATTGATCATAAGTTACATGAACCGTACCAAGGTTTAATTGACTATGTTGCCAGCGAGAAAAAACAAAAAGGCCGCGTGCTGCTCTCGGTTGAATCGGATGGCCGCCGCGAATCATTACTCACTTTATTAAAGCCAAGCGGTTTAAAGCTTAAAGAATTTGAATCGTTTAGCGATTTTACCAATAGTTCGAGCGATGTTGGCCTAATCGTTTCGCCACTTGAACAAAGTGTGGTGCTAGACGGTAAGCCGCGTTTAACCATTATCACAGAGCAAGAATTATTAGGCATTAAGGTCTCGCAACGTCGACGCCGTAAACACAAATACGAAGCCAGCCAAGATGCGCTTATTCGTAACCTTGCTGAATTACGTGAAGGCCAGCCAATTGTTCACCTTGATCACGGCGTAGGCCGCTACCAAGGCCTTGAAACCATTGATGCTGCCGGTGTGATCACTGAATTTGTTACGATCATCTACGCCAACGAGGCAAAGCTATACGTGCCCGTTTCTGCGTTACATATGCTGAGCCGCTATTCAGGTGGTGAAGAAGCCTCTGCCCCGCTCCATAAATTAGGCTCCGATGCGTGGGAAAAAGCCAAGAAACGTGCCGCTGAAAAAGTCCGTGATGTGGCTGCTGAGCTATTAGATATTTACGCTAAACGCCAAGCAAAGCCTGGCAATAAATTTAAGCTTGATGGCAGTGCATATCGTCAGTTTAGCGATAGCTTCCCATTTGAAGAAACTGACGATCAACGCAACGCCATTGAGTCTGTGCTCGGTGATATGCAAAGCAAGCAAGCGATGGACCGTTTAGTATGTGGTGATGTTGGCTTTGGTAAAACCGAAGTGGCAATGCGCGCAGCCTTTGTTGCTGTTAACGATAACAAGCAAGTTGCGGTGCTTGTACCAACCACACTACTTGCACAGCAGCATTATGAAAACTTTAAAGATCGCTTTGCCGATTTACCAATTGAGGTTGGCGTTTTATCGCGCTTTAACTCAACCAAAGAGCAAAAAGACACCCTAGATAAAATGGCCGAGGGTAAATTAGATATCGTGATTGGTACTCACAAGCTTATTCAACAAGATATTAAATTTAAAGATTTGGGCTTATTGATTGTTGACGAAGAGCACCGTTTTGGGGTGCGCCAAAAAGAAAAAATCAAAGCATTACGTGCCGATGTCGATATTTTAACGCTTACAGCAACCCCTATCCCACGTACATTAAACATGGCAATGAGTGGTATGCGTGACTTATCAATCATAGCTACACCGCCTGCGAAACGTTTAGCAGTTAAAACCTTTGTTAGACAAAGAGATGCTGAACTAATTCGCGAAGCAATTCTGCGTGAGATTAAACGCGGTGGTCAGGTGTATTTCTTACATAATAATGTTGAAACCATAGACCGAGTTGCAGAAGAAATCAGTGAATGGGTACCTGAAGCCAGCGTAACAACCGCACATGGTCAAATGCGAGAACGCGAGCTTGAACAAATCATGAGTGATTTTTATCACCAAAAATATAACGTGATTGTGTGTACCACTATTATCGAAACCGGTATCGATGTACCCACGGCCAATACCATTATTATGGACAGAGCAGATAAACTCGGTCTGGCACAGCTGCATCAGTTGCGTGGTCGTGTTGGCCGCAGCCATCACCAAGCGTATGCCTACCTCCTGACTGGTAACCCTAAATCACTGAGTAAAGATGCAGTTAAACGTCTTGAAGCGATTGAATCACTGGAAGACCTGGGTGCAGGCTTTGCGCTCGCAACCCATGACTTAGAAATTCGTGGTGCTGGTGAGTTGCTTGGTGATGATCAATCGGGTCAAATGCAAACAATTGGCTTTAGTTTGTATATGGAAATGCTTGAACAAGCGGTTAACTCCCTCAAAGAAGGTAAAGAGCCTACCCTTGAGAACTTGCTCGGTCAGCAAACTGAGGTTGACTTAAAGCTGCCAGCGTTATTACCTGATGACTATATTCATGATGTAAATGCACGTTTAGGTATCTATAAACGCATAGCAAGCTGTGCTAACCTCAATGATATGGACGAGTTACAGGTAGAGCTGATTGACCGTTTTGGTCTGTTGCCTGACGCCACGAAAAACTTATTCAGTTTGCAGCAATTAAAACTGCAAGCAAGTAATATTGGCATTAAGAAGATTGAAGCAAACCCGAAAGGTGGTTATTTTGAGTTTAGCCAGCATACAAAGGTTAACCCTAGCTTCATTATAGGTTTGATACAAAGTGCACCACAGGTGTATAAAATGGATGGCGCAAACAAACTGCGCTTTGCAATTAGCGAAGCCAACGCTCGCGAACGCTTAAAAATGGTCACTGCAATGATTGCAGATTTCGAAAAAAAGGTTAGCCATTAATGTTGTTTAGAAATAGTTTACTACTGCTTTGTTGCTTATTTACAAGCTCGTCATTTGCAGCACGTTGGTTCGAAATAGAAGTACTTATTTATAAACAGCGCCCAGCCCCCTACTTACAGGAAGATTTCAGCCTAAAACACGATGAAATCAAGGCTAAGAGTAGCAAAGATCTATTATCTCCTGCATACACTGAGCAGGCAAAACAGGCTTGTATTGAAGGCGATAGCCGCTTTCGCTCTGATTCGTTCACTGATTCTTTAGTCAATAGCAACCCTCACTCGAATGTGTGTGATGACAGTGTTGATTTTTTAGCAAGCTATAATCAACTGCCTGTTACACCCGTTGTTGAACCCCGTGAAGACACTGACGAAATTTACTTAATCGCACCAGAACAATTACAGTTTGTTGAGCAAAAAAATCAGCTTGATAGAAAAGGCTTAACCCCTATTTTGCATACCGGCTGGCGTTTTCCTGAAATGAGTGAAAAAAGAGCACCGAGTATCCGCCTATTTGCCGGCGAGCACTTAGCAAAACACGCAAGTCCTGTAGAAGAAAACAACGATTTTATAAGCTTAGTAGGCCCTGCTGAGCGCTATATTCCCGACCAACTGCAAAATGTGCCAGAGTGGGAATTAGACGGTTTAATGAAAATTTACGTTCGTCACTACTTATTTATAAATGCAGATTTTGATATTAGTCAGCGCTTAGAAACTGGTGATTACGAAAAGGCACGTTTTTCACAATTTAAACGTGTGATCAGTAACGAGATACATTATTTTGATCACCCACGTATGGGGATGATCGTTCAAATAAGACGCTACAACCATTAATGGATACAATTATGAAAAAATATATGGCAATTGCAGCAGCGGCTGCGGCACTTACTTTAGCTGGTTGCTCAAAAGTAAATTTAGAGAACTACGAAAAAATTGAAATTGGCATGGATAAAACTGAGGTTGAAGCTATTTTGGGTTCCGCGGATAAGTGTGAAGAAAAGACACTACACACTAACTGTATCTGGGGTAACAAAGATAAAAATATCGAAATTACGCTAGTGTCAGACAAAGTATCGCTTTACAGCAAAACAGGTTTAGACGCTAAATAAACCTGAGTGGGTGGCCAAGGCCACCCCTTCATCTTTCATCTTTCATCTTTCATCTTTCAGAATGTCAGTTTGCGAGTAGATGCGCTCAATATTAACAATCTTGCTGCGATTTAACGTAATCTTGTAACGCTGATACAAAGTTTCATCTTCGCTTTGTGTAAACACTAATACCACATTTAACTGATAACGTCTTTCTACGGCTTTCTTAGAGATTTTATTACTATCTAAATGATAAAGCTTACCTTCACCCCGCTTTAAATAACGAGCAAACGGTGCCAAGCTAAATTGTATGGTTTGTTGCAAGGTGTCGTAGCCAGGTAAAAACTCTTTTGCGTAAACTTGTGTTTCGCTCGAAAAATGCAACCATTGAGCAGCTTGTTTATTTTGATGACGTCGCTTTGAAAAAATTCTTCTTACCGCTTTAGGCAGGCGTTTAAAATTGGTGTATTCAAGCCAAATATATTGGCTGGCAATTTTGTCTTTGGTTATGCTGTTTTTAAACTGAAAGCGCCATTTTGGTCGCCCCCTAACAATAGCCCGCCAGATAACCCGTGTTATGTCTTCTTTAAATATCTCACGAAGACCATAAATAACACCCAAGATCAAAATCAACGTTGCTGTCACTTCGGTAAAGTTTGACCGTGCATTTAACACAACCAACATCACAAAGGCCATGATCACAGCGGTCACCGTGCCCTTTACCATGCGTTTTAAATAACTGTTTAAATGCCGCGTGCTACGTGTAAGTACCACCCCATGCTCAATCAAACGTTGTAATAGACGCATTTTATTGGTGATACGGTTGGCATCTTCAAGTGTTGATTGCGAGTTATATTCTTGCTCTTCACGGTAATTGTTTTCAGCTTTACAAAACTCTAATAGATCACTGCGCTCTTTTGCAAAATCACTACTGCGCGGCCCTTCATCAAGTAGTTTTAAAAATGACTGCTCTACATGCCAGCTTAAGTAGTTATCGGCGTTTTTATAAAATGGCAGTAGCTTTTCATCATCTGGGGTGTAGCGTCTTAGTTTTTTCAACAAGCCTTTGGTTTGCTCGCACAACTCAATGGCTGCAGGGTAAAACTCTTCGGCTTCTTGGTGCTTTAGGGTGTCTTTAATATCGGCATTCAGCGCTAATCGAACTTGATAACAAAATAAGTTTAAGTTTTGCCGATAATCTTGCTGTTCACCTTTGTTTTTACTAACAAAGCGGCTTCTCACTAAGGGTAAGTGAATGTTGTTAGCATTATATGCAAGGTGCGATTTAAAATTGTTGTTAAAGAAAGATTCTTCGCTCAGTGTTTGTGGATTAACACTCATTTCATTAGGAATGGAGAAATAGAGGTCGAGTCGTTGCTCTGTGCGTGGTTTAAGCTCAGGCTCAATAATAAAAGATAAGTTTTCGTCTTGTTTAAGCAATATCACCTCGTTTGTTAAAAGTACCTCTATAGTTTACGCGTTGATAAGCTTTCAGACAATAAAAAAGGCCCAGTAAAAACGGGGCCTTAATAATCATTTCAAACTAGATTAGAACTTAACGTTCATACCAGCGAAGAAACGACGACCTAGTACATCGTATGTGTACGGGTCAGTGTTTGAGTCATTGTTACCTGAGTAATAAGGTGCTTGCTTATCGAATAAGTTGTTAACACCTGCAGAGAATGACACTGTGTCGTTCAGGATGTATGAACCGCTGATGTCATGGTATACAACAGTACCAACGCTTGGTACTAGACACTCGCTGTCGTCAGCAAGACATGCGTAGCTGTCTAAGCCGTCGATCATACGTGCTTGGTATTGTGCATCCCAGTTGTCGCCAGACGCGTTAAGAGTGAAGTTAGACTTAACTTTCGCGTAGCTACCGATACCTGAAGTTACAAGACCTGTGTAATCGATTGTGCTTGTGCCTGAATCAACGATGTACTCATCAAGGATAGTTACATCAACACCTGTGCGCCAGTTAATACCTGCAGCTTCAAATGCATACTTGAAGTTTACGTCGTAACCTTTAGTAGATTCATTACCAATGTTTTGTAATTGGTTGTTGAAGCTAATGCGACCAGTGCTTTGGTTGAAGTTGATTGCAGAAGACTGACATAGTGCAGTATCTTGGTTCTTGTATGCACCAGTAGAAGCATCAAGACAGTTTTCAACGATGTACTGGTTGTTTACGCTTGAAATTGAGTTTTCAATTTCGATTTCGTAGTAGTCAACAGTCATTGAGAAACCGTCTAACCATTCTGGAGCGTATACGAAACCAGCTGTTACTGTATCAGCAAGCTCTGGCGTTAATTGGTCGTTACCACCAACAGTTACTTCAGCTTGGTCTTGTGCACCAGGGAAGTTAACTTGTTCGAATGAAGGTGATTTACCTTGGTAAAGCTCAGATACTGTAGGAGCACGGAATGCAGTTGAACGAACAGCACGTAGCATTAGTTCGTCGTTTACACGCCAAGTTAGACCTAGTTTCCAAGTCTCATCTGAACCAAATGTGCTGTAATCGAATGCACGAACAGCAGCGCTTAAGTCAACCATTTGTGCAAATGGTGCATCAGCTAGAAGTGGAACAGCGAATTCTACGTAAGCTTCGTTTACGTCAAAACGACCACCAGTTGGCTCAACACGTGGGTCATTTGCAAGACCTTGTGAAGTTAGTGAATCTGGAACGTACCATGCTTTTTCTTCACGACGCTCGATACCAGCAGCGAAACCAACGTAACCTGCAGGAAGTTCCATTACTTCACCGTTAAGGCCAGCAGAAAGAACTAATAATTGACTACCACCTGAGTTGTTTTCAGTGTAGTTGTACTGTGCAAGGTTGCTACCTGACCAATCAGCTTGGTTAAGTGGGTTGAAGTCACCCTCTTCGATTGCGTCTTGGATTGAACCCATGTTAAGTAGGTTAGTTGCGCGGTCAACTGAGTCATTACGACCGAATACTACTGAAGTATCCCAGCCCCAACCGTTGTCGAATCCACCGTCAAGACCGATTACTGCACGTACAGTGTCAACTACTTGCTCATAACCACGAGGACCTACGTCAGTCATACGACGACCGTAAGAGATGTCTTCACCGTCAGCTACGCCGTGAGAAAGAAGTGAGTCACCCATTGCGTCTGCATCGTAAGTGAAGTCAAACCATACTGGCTGTGGAGCCATTTGTTGAGTTGACCAACGCTTAGAGTAAGTGAACTCAGAAACTAAACGCGTTTCATCAGTTACGTCAAAGTGGCCGATACCTGTAAGGTTTAAACGACGCATTGGCGTGTAAAGGTAGCTTGTTGCTGAGTAGTTGTAAGCATCACCTGCTGAAGTGAAGTCATGCCATTCGCCATCTGCTTGACCTTGAAGATCTGCATTTTCAGCCCAAACGTGACCGAAAGGCGTGTAAGAAGAACCACCACAGTAGAAGCTACCGTTATCGTAATCTTCTTCGATTGGACAATCAGAGAAATCACGGTCAGCTTGAGAAGCATCACCACGGTCAGTGTATTGTAAACCAATTACAACGTTACCACGGTCAAAGCTTGAACCCATTGTGATATCAAAAGACGTTTCGTCTGCATCGCCTTCACCAGTGATAGCACCGTTAAGGTTCATGTCTAGACCTTCGAAGTCGTCTTTTAAGATGATGTTAACAACACCAGCTACCGCGTCAGTACCGTATACAGCAGATGCGCCGTCTTTTAGTACTTCAACTTGCTTGATCATTGATACTGGGATTGTGTTTAAGTCAACAGTAGATGCTGCGCCAGTACCAGAGTTGATCATACGACGACCATTTACTAGTACTAGAGTACGTTGTGCGCCTAAACCACGTAGGTCAACACGAGCGTTACCGCCTGAACCGTTGTTAACAGCAGGGTTAGTCATCGCACCGCTTGCTGCAGTCATTTTTTGTAGAACGCCATCGATGCTTGATGCACCCATTGCTTTAATGTCATCTGCGCCGATTAAAGTTACAGGACTAGACGTCTCCATATCGGTACGCTTAATGCGAGAACCTGTAACTTGAATTTTTTCAATAGACTCTGCTGCATCATCAGCAGCTAAAACTTGCATGCTTGAGAACATTGGGATTGCTGAAACAACAGCTAAACCAAGAATTGATTTTTTCATGTGAAAACCCTACTTGTTGGAAATTTACCTTTAATCAGGTAGCGCTCGTTATTATTAGAATCACGAGTCAGCGGAGGGCAACTTAGGCTCAGTTAACTGAACGAAAACTGAATGATAGATTAAAGAAAAAACAACCCAAAAATGACGCACCCATTTTAGGTAATAAGGTTTCACGATGTATCAATGTTAACAGAAAAAAACACTGCCACATCAGCAAAGTAACATTATTAAGTAGCAAAAAAAACACGATTGAAATCAATTACACGCACTTTGTAATCAAGTGTAACTAAAGCCCGATTAGTGCTACAAATGAAATTTTTACAAGTTGATCACACAACGTTATAAAAACCGTAAAAGCTTGGTAAGACTGCTAACCATAGTTATTCACTTAAATTAACTAAATAGACAAAGTTAGCCCGTTAAACAGTGTATTAGAGGATGATTTTTTGTTTTTGTTCCGTCAGTTTGTAATACCGTATAAAGATACGGCTAATAAAGAACATTAAAGTAGAAAAAGATGACGTAGGAATGACGACAATCACAGCTTTTAAATAATTAAAAACTGTGATCAACAATAATAAGGGAAGATGTTATCGAGTTTGCAGTGAGTCGAAATAATAAAGCAAGGTTTGTGGTTGATTATCACCAGTAGTATAAGTGAGGATCATTTTCCAAGTCATAACAGGCTCAGAGCATGCGCCAACCATAGTATCAGCAACCCAAACTTGCCCTATCTGTTTAAACTGCAGTGGAATAAACCCCATATACATAGTGACACCTTCAAGTTTAGCCGAGAGGTTTTTAGCATTTTTAGGCAGCTTTAGGTTGATTGCAAAAGGTAGCTCTGGGCTGACATCTGGGTTGCTCAGCCAAACTTCTGCATTATTAGGGTAATAACAATGACTATTGTTCTCACAACTTGTACTTGTGCTGCCCTCTTCTATACTTTGGCTATCGCATGCAGCTAAAAATACACTGAAAAGGAAAACGGGTAATAAACTGGTTCGCACTCTATTTGCCTGTATAAAATAAAAGCGGATACTAGTGAGCTACCCGCGAAAAGACAACCATGCTAGATGGAATAAGCTAATAAAAATACAATCTCTGACAAAAAATAACCAACAAAGCGCTAAAATTTGATTGATGTCATAATTTTATGCAATTGACCTATCTTTTTAAGGTCAAAAATTTTATCATTTCCATCGCAAAAATAAGGGTTTCTCGAGTTTGTTTTCTGAAGCTAGCACCGCTAAGTTGGCTTTAGGTAACACGCTTGTGAAGTAATAGTAGGCCCCACTTTGAATAAAAGTGGGTAATTCATTTCTAAAACGCATTTATTGCAGCGGAAGCCAGAAAATGAGCCAAACAGTAGCATCACAAACTGAGTACAATTATAAAGTTGTACGCCAATTCGCTATTATGACAGTGATTTGGGGCATCGTTGGCATGAGTGTTGGGGTTCTGATTGCTGCCCAATTAGCTTGGCCAGCACTTAACTTTGATACACCATGGTTAACTTACTCTCGACTACGTCCGTTACACACGAACGCAGTAATTTTCGCATTTGGTACAAGTGCACTTTTTGCGACGTCTTATTACGTCGTACAACGTACATGTCAAACGCGCCTTTTCTCAGATAAACTAGCAGCCTTCACCTTCTGGGGTTGGCAACTTGTTATCGTACTAGCAGCGATTACCTTACCTTTAGGTATCACAAGCTCAAAAGAATACGCAGAACTTGAATGGCCAATCGATATTCTTATCGCCGTTGTTTGGGTAACTTACGCAGTTGTATTCTTTGGTACGTTAATCAAGCGTAAAGTATCGCACATCTATGTTGCGAACTGGTTCTACGCTGGTTTCATCATTACTGTTGCTGTTTTACACATTGTAAATAGCATGGCAATTCCAGTTTCACTTACTAAATCATACTCTATCTACGCAGGTGCTGTAGATGCAATGGTTCAGTGGTGGTACGGTCACAACGCTGTTGGTTTCTTATTAACTGCTGGTTTCTTAGGTATGATGTACTACTTCGTACCAAAACAAGCTGGTCGCCCTGTTTATTCTTACCGTTTATCGGTAGTTCACTTCTGGGCTCTTGTTTCTTTATACATCTGGGCAGGTCCTCACCACTTACACTACACTGCGCTTCCAGACTGGACGCAAAGCTTAGGTATGGTTATGTCAGTTATCCTATTCGTTCCATCATGGGGTGGTATGATCAACGGTATCATGACGTTATCAGGTGCATGGCATAAACTACGTACTGACCCAGTACTTCGTTTCTTAGTTGTTTCTCTATCTTTCTACGGTATGTCTACGTTCGAAGGCCCAATGATGGCTATTAAGTCAGTTAATGCGCTTTCTCACTACACTGACTGGACTGTAGGTCACGTACACTCAGGTGCACTAGGTTGGGTTGCAATGATTTCTATCGGTGCTATCTATCACCTAATCCCTGCACTATTCTCACAAGGCCGTATGTACAGTGTTAAACTAGTTAACACGCACTTCTGGTTACACACTGTTGGTGTTGTTCTATACATCGTAGCAATGTGGATCTCAGGTGTAATGCAAGGTCTAATGTGGCGTGCAGTAAACTCAGACGGTACGTTAATGTACAGCTTTGTACAGTCATTAGAAGCTTCGTATCCGTTCTATATCATGCGTTTCCTAGGCGGTGTATTCATCGTAACAGGTATGCTAATTATGGCTTACAACGTTTATCGTACTATTGCAGCGAAGAAAGATTCGCTTCAACTAGACGCTGACGCACAATTGGCATAATGGAGTAGCACGATGAGCAATAATAATTCACAAAACAAACACGAAATAGTCGAAAAGAACGTTGGCCTAATGGCTATCTTGACTGTCTTTGCAATCAGCTTTGGTGCGTTAGTTGAGATTACTCCACTAATGTTCCAAGACGATACGACTAAACCTGTTGATGGCTTACGCCCTCTTACAGCGTTAGAAATGGAAGGTCGTGATATCTACGTGCGTGAAGGTTGTTACAACTGTCACTCACAAATGATTCGTCCTTTCCGTGACGAGGTTGAGCGTTACGGTCACTACTCTGTAGCTGGTGAATCAGTATGGGATCACCCATTCCAATGGGGTTCTAAGCGTACTGGTCCTGACCTAGCTCGTGTTGGTGAGCGTTACTCAGACGATTGGCACCATGCTCACTTAATGGACCCACGTGCTGTGGTTCCTGAGTCGAACATGCCAGCGTTTCCTTGGTTAGACGAAAACAGAGTCGATACGACCCATACACTTAAAAAGCTTCAAGTATTCCGTGATAGCTTCGGAATCGACAAAGCTAGCGACCGTTACGACGGCAAAGGTTACGGAAGTGACGAAGAGCTAAAAGCTGACATTGCGAAAATCGAAGCCATGAACAATGGTGAAGGCGCAACTGAAATGCAAGCTCTAATCGCTTACTTACAACAGCTTGGCACACACTTGAAGTAATTATTATGGATTACGGAACATACAGAGGCATTTTGACTCTGGTAATTTTAGTACTGTTTATTGTGATTGTTGTATGGGCATACAGCAAGCGTAGCAAAAGCCGATTTGATAACGCTGCTAATGCCATATTTGAAGATGAAAAAAAACACAACAACACAATCTCTAACGAGGAAAAGGAGTCTGAGAAATGACTAGCTTTTGGAGTATATGGGTTATCGTATTAACCCTAGCGTGTCTTGCTATCATCTTCGGCCTACTTCTGTGGAACTTAAAAAACTACACAGGTGTTAAAGAAGGCGAAAGCTGTGGTCACGAGTTTGACGGCATTGAAGAACTAAACAACCCACTACCAAAATGGTGGACTTACATGTTCTTCGCGACATTCATTTGGTCTGTATACTACCTTGCTGCTTACCCAGGTTTAGGTAACTGGGAAGGTTTAGGTAAATGGACAAGTTCTAACCAAGGTATTACTTCTTTAGCTGAGTCTAAAGAAGCGACTGAACAAGCATTAGCTAACGGTGAGAACGTTCAATTAGACCAAGAATTTATCGCTGCTGATGAGCGTTTTGGCCCAATCTTTGAGTCATTCGCAAAACAAGATATTGAAACACTAGTTAAAGATGAAAAAGCGCTTGAGATTGGTCAACGTTTATTCTCTCAAAACTGTGCACAATGTCATGGTTCAGATGCACGTGGTGGTCAAGGCTTCCCTAACCTAACGGATAACGATTGGTTATACGGCGGTACACCAGACAAGATCAAAGAAACACTTCTTTACGGTCGTGTTGCTGCGATGCCACCTTGGGGTGATGCACTTGGCGAGCAAGGCATTAAAGAAATGACTGCTCACGTACTTAGCCTTTCTGGCCGTACTGTTAACCAAAAAGACGCTGCTGCAGGTGCTGCTAAGTTTGCAATGTGTGCTGCGTGTCACGGTGCTGACGGTAAAGGTTCTGTTGCACACAACTTACCATTTGGTGCACCTAACCTAACAGATAACATCTGGTTATACGGTGGTTCTAAACGTGCTGTTGAAGAAACACTAATCAATGGCCGCGCCGGTGTAATGCCAGCATGGAAAGACATTTTAGGTGAAGATAAAGTTCACTTATTAACAGCGTACGTTTACAGCTTATCGCAAGATAAATAACCACGCGGTTAATAAAATGTATAAACAATTAATCTTTTAATTCAATAGATTAATTAAGATCAAAAAAGCCTCCATCTGGAGGCTTTTTTTTAGTCTTTTGCTTTTAAATCCGATAAAATGCGTACAACGTTTTTAAAGGTATAAGTACTATGAAACCCACTCCTTGGTATAAAAACTTTTGGCCATGGTTTTTAATCTCTTTTCCTCTTGCAGCCATCATCGGCTGTGCTGGTCTTATTTTTATGGCAATTGGCAACGGCCCAGATATGGTTGTTGATGATTACTATAAAAAAGGCAAAGCAATTAACCTTGAACTCAGCAAATTTAATAAAGCAAAAGCACTTTATTTACATGGCGATTTAAATATTGCAGGCGACAAAGTAACTTTTTCTTTCACCAAGGGTGATGCAAGCAATGTTCACTCTTTAAAAATGTCATTTTATCATCGCACCATTAAAGCCAATGACTTTGATGTAAGCCTAATGAAAAACGCCCATGGCGATTTTACTGCCCTACTCGACACCCATGTTGATGGTGCATACACAGTGTTTATTGAACCAATCGATAACAGTTGGAAACTAAAAGAAGATGTCATTTTGCCAACTGATAAAACGATTTCGATTAGCCCTGAATATAAGTAGTAAACTCTAATGTCCGATAATTGCTTTCATTGTCTTGAAAGTGTGCCAAAAGGCTTTAATGCAACTGTCGAAATAGACGGTAAGGCACAACCTATGTGTTGTATTGGTTGCCAAACGGTTGCTGAGAATATCGTCGCCCAAGGCATGACCGATTACTATAAATTTAGAACTGTACGCTCTGGTAAAGTTGAACAACTTGTTCCAGAGCAACTCGAGTTGATTAAAAGTTACGATAACGAAGATATTCAAGACGAGTTTATTTCAGCCACTAATGATTTATCAGAGGTACTATTAACAGTTGAAGGCATCACCTGTGCTGCCTGCGCTTGGTTAATCGAAAAACAACTACTTAACTTAAAAGCGATAAAACGTGTTGATGTAAATACTTCGACCAACCGTGCCATGATCCAATGGGATAAATCGGTTACACCACTTAGCCAAATTATCACCTCATTACACGAAATCGGCTATAAAGCCTACCCATTTCAGGCTGACCTTGAAGCGAGCCAAAAACAACAAGCCGCAAAAGCTTATATCCGCCGTTTAGGGGTTGCCGGTCTGATGACCATGCAAGTAATGATGTTTGCTTTTGCCATGTATTTTGGCATGTTCTCTGGCATGGAAGAGAATTTCGAGCAGTATTTCCGCTGGATAAGTTTAGTACTTGCCTCTCCGGTGATTCTTTACAGTGCCCTGCCATTCTTAACCAATGCCATTAATGGTTTAAAAGCCAAACAGCTGAATATGGACCTACCCGTCTCATTAGCAATTTTTGGTGCTTATGGGGCAAGCTGTTATGCCACATTAATGTCGGTTGGCGAAGTTTATTTTGAATCTATCTGTATGTTTACCTTCTTATTATTATTAGGTAAATATTTAGAATTTAGAGCTCGTTTAAAAGCCAGTGAATTTACCGCTAACTTGCAAAAGTTACTGCCTCTTACAGCTCGTATTATCGATGAGAATAATCAAGAGTCGATAATTGCGGCTAAAAAACTAAAGCTGGGTGATGTTGTATTAATCAAAGCAGGCGAGACTATTCCTGCTGATGGTATTGTTACAAAAGGTCAAACAACCGTTGATGAAGCCATGATGACGGGCGAGCATCAACCCGTTAATAAGTTCGTCAGCCATCAAGTTTACGCAGGAACGATTAACCACGATGGCGTGATCAGTATTGAGATCAACAAAATCGGTCAAAATACCCTGCTTAATCAAATTATTAAGTTACAACACACAGCGTTAACCAAGCGCCCGCGATTAGTTGAGATAACAGATAAAGTAGCGCAGTGGTTTGTTGCCTGCTTATTAGTGTTTGCCTCAATAACAGCAATTGGTTGGTATCAAATAGATCCCGAGCATGCCTTTTGGGTTACTATTTCTGTACTTGTTGCAACCTGCCCTTGTGCGCTTAGTTTAGCAATTCCAACTGCTCTGACGTGTGCTGTAGCAAGCCTTACAAAGCGTGGAGTTTTAATTAAACAAGCCCATGTGTTAGAAACGCTACCACAATTAACAGATATCGCCTTTGATAAAACAGGCACCTTAACGCAAGGTCGTTTTACCATTGAACGAGTTGAACTAGTAAACATCCAGTACAGTGAAACTGATGCATTACGCTTAGCCGCGCAACTTGAAAGCTTCTCTGAGCACCCTATTGCTAATGCATTCGCTGGTTTCAACGACTCAGTGAACCCTATTGATAATGTGACTATCGAACCGGGTAAAGGTATTACCGCTTTACTCAATGATCAGCACCTTGCGATAGGTAAAAGCGGTTGGTTTGATACCGAAAAAGCAGATGCACAAGCAACCTTGTATATCGACAAACAAGTTGTTGCGCGCTTTTATCTTGCCGACAGCTTACGTAACAACGCAGAAAAATTAATTACTACACTGCATTCGCAACAAATTAAGTGCCATATGTTAACGGGCGATGCCTCTAACAGTGGTGAGCGAATTGCAAAACAGCTAAATTTAGATACCGTGCATGCTGCATGTAGCCCTCGCGACAAACAAACCCATGTCGAAGCACTTGCAAGTAAAGGGGCCATTGTTGCTATGGTCGGCGATGGTGTAAATGACAGCCCAGTATTTGCCAGTGCCCATTTATCTATTGCGATGGAAACCGGCGCTGATATTTCCAAAAATAGTGCCGATGTGGTATTACTCAATAGTGATCTAACAGCCATAGAACATTTGCTTACTGTCTCGAAAAAGACGCGCCGTATTGTTAAGCAAAACTTGGCATTATCACTTATTTACAATGGTTCGATTTTACCACTGGCAGCCCTTGGCCTCGTTGCTCCTTGGATGGCCGTAATTGGTATGTCTGCAAGCTCCATTTTGGTTATTACCAACTCATTAAGGTTATTAAAACTATGAGTATCATCTACATGCTTATCCCAATTGCCATTTTATTTGTGCTAATTGCCATTGGGGTGTTCTTTTGGGCTGTAAAAAGCGAACAATTTTCTGATTTAAACAAACAGGGCCACAGTATCCTGTTTGAAGACGATAAAGAGCAGCACAAAAAAAGTAATGATTGATCCGCTGTTTATTAGTGCATTTATAATGGGCTTGTTAGGCAGTGGTCATTGCCTAGCGATGTGTGGTGGCATTGCCAGTAGTTTACAACTTGCCGCCAACAAAAACCGTGCAGTGAGCTTTTCGGTTGCTTATAACCTTGGCCGCGCACTCAGTTACATGCTTGCCGGTGCACTCGTAGCAGGAATTAGTAGTCGCTTTGCAGCGCAAAATACTTCTATATCGATAGCGTTGTCGTTTTTGAGTGGTATTTTTATGCTGCTTGTTGGGGTTTACATTATGCGCTTAGCGGCCACTCTACAGTGGCTAGAAAAACTTGGTAAAACCCTAGTATGGCAGCATTTAGCTAAACTTAATCGTTATTTATTACCGGTCGATACTACCCCAAAGGCCCTACTCTATGGCGCTTTATGGGGCTGGTTGCCCTGTGGCTTAGTTTATTCTGCGCTAACCTGGGCACTGACTAGCCCATCAGCATCACATGGTGCAGGTGTGATGTTATTTTTCGCGTTAGGCACCTTTCCCGCAATGATAAGCGTAGGACTCGTCAGCCAGAAAATAAACACTATTTTAAACCATGTTTGGACTAGGGTTATTCTAGGCAGCGTAATAATATGGTACGGTATATACTTATTAATTATAGCAACCGATAAGCTAATTCATTAATCTTACGGGTTGTTAACTTATTTGAATGGATTTGATGTATGGACTTCTCACAAAACAAGTCAAAAGGCTTATGCACAATTAGCTGTAATAATTGCAGTATCAGCCAGCTATGTTTGCCATTTTCATTAAACGGTCAAGAAATGGATCGTCTCGATGAAATCATCGAACGTAAGAAACCACTGCATAAAGGTGATTATTTATTTGAGTCTGGCGAAAGCTTAAATGCCATTTATGCGGTACGCTCAGGTTCGTTTAAGTCTTATACTTTGTCAGAACAAGGTGATGAACAAATTACTGGTTTTCATCTAGCTGGTGATTTAGTTGGTTTCGATGCTATTAACAAAATGGCTCATCAGAGCTTCTCACAAGCCCTTGAAACTTCGATGGTATGTGAAATTCCATTCGATACATTAGACGAATTAGCCGGTAAACTACCTAAGCTACGCCAACAAATTATGCGTTTAATGAGTAATGAAATTAACTATGACCAAGAAATGTTATTGTTACTCAATAAAAAGTCAGCTGAAGAGCGTCTAGCAAGTTTTATTTATAATCTTGCAGAGCGTTTTGGTGAGCGTGGTTTCTCACGTAAAGAATTCCGTTTAACCATGACACGTGGTGAAATCGGTAATTATTTAGGCCTTACTGTTGAAACAATTAGCCGCCTTTTAAGCCGCTTCCAAAAAGCAGGCTTCATTAAGGTTGAAGGTAAATTTATCACCATTTTGGACCAGCAAGCGCTTGCAGCAACTGCAGCGATTAAATGTAAATAGAGTTTGATTTAACGCAACTTTATATTGTTTGCCCCTTTAACTGTTCTAAATTTAGGTTACACTCAAAGTACTACTTTTTGCGGAACAGTTAAGGAGCAGCACATGGACGCAATTAAACGAATTTTAGCAGTTATAGACCCAACCAAAGAGCAGCAACATAGTTTAAGCCGCTCAATTGATCTAGCCAAAAAATCTGGCGCGACCATCACCGCTTTCCTCAGTATCTACGACTTCTCTTACGAAATGACCACAATGCTTTCTGCTGATGAGCGTGAAGCAATGCGCGAAGCCGTAATAAAAGACCGCCAAGAATGGTTAAATGAGCAAATCGCACTTTACCCTGAGCTTACCATTGATAGCTGCGTGGTTTGGCATAATCGCCCTTACGAAGCCATTATCAATACCGTGATCAACGATGGTTTTGACCTTGTTGTAAAAGGCACTCATCAACACGATACGCTTAAGTCAGTTATTTTCACGCCAACTGACTGGCATCTTATTCGTAAGTGCCCTGCTCCAGTTTTACTTGTTAAAGAGAAAGAGTGGCCAGCAAAAGGTAATATTTTAGCTGCAGTGAATGCAGTGAGTGAGAATGAACAACACCTTGAACTTAACAAGCGTATTATTAATGATGCTCGCTTCATTTGTGACTTGGCCAACGCAACGCTTAACCTTGTGAATGCCTACCCGGCAACGCCAGTTAATATCGCCATTGAAATCCCTGAATTCAACCCAGGTGTTTATAACGAATCAGTTAAAAAACATCACTTTGAATCAACGCTCTCATTAGCTGAAGGGTTTGATATTGATAAAGCTCATTGCCACATTGAAGAAGGCTTACCAGAAGATGTTATTCCTGATGTTGCTGCGCGCCTCAACAGCGAGTTAGTTGTGATTGGTACTGTCGGTCGCACAGGCTTAAGTGCAGCACTTGTCGGTAACACAGCAGAGCATGTCATTGATAGCCTTGACTGCGATGTGTTAGCACTAAAACCAGACGGCTATGTAAGCCCACTTGCTAAATAACATTGTTAATATGCATTAAAAAAGCCCCAGTTTGGGGCTTTTTTATATATACAGTTTGAGGGTTTTTATATATTTGTTACATCGATAAATAATGATTCATCAATGTTTGTCGATGAGACCACCGCCTCGCTAAAGTCATAGCTTTCACGATTGCCTTCTCTATCAAGCGGTAAGTTTTCAAAATCAAATAAGTTTCTGTCTGCAAGCTGGCTTGGGCTAACATTTTGTAAAGACTTAAAGATACTTTCAACACGACCTGGAGTTTTCTTATCCCACTCTGTCAGCATCGCTTTGATTGATTGACGCTGAAGATTTTCTTGTGAGCCACATAAATTACAAGGAATAATTGGGAAGTCTTTGTGCTCAGCATATTTAATTAGATCTTTTTCACGACAATATGACAACGGACGAATGACCACGTTACGTTCATCATCAGAGCGTAATTTTGGTGGCATCGCTTTTAATCGTGAACCATGGAACATATTTAAGAACATTGTCTCAACGATATCATCCATGTGATGACCAAGTGCTAGTTTGGTTGCACCAATTTTTTCTGCAAATGAATAAAGTGTGCCGCGACGAAGTCGTGAACACAGACCACAGGTTGTTTTGCCCTCTGGTACCTTTTCTTTTACTACTGAGTAAGTATCTTTATCAACGATGTAATACGGGATATTTAGCGTTTCAAAGTAATCAGGCAAAATGTGTTCAGGAAAGCCAGGCTGCTTCTGATCAAGGTTTACTGCAATCACTTCAAATTTAATCGGCGCTGCTTTTTGTAAACTAAGCAAGATATCTAGCATTGCAAAAGAATCTTTACCACCACTGATACATGCCATAACAACATCACCGTCTTCAATCATGTTGTAATCAGTAATCGCATTACCAACATGCCTTCTTAGACGCTTTTGAAGTTTATTAAATTCAAGAGTTTCTTTTCTAGTATCAGTTTGATTCATTTGCTCTGCTCATACAGGCTTTAGTAAGCCATGTTTCATAGTAAAAAGTTCGGCGTGGATTATACGGACTTTTTGAGCCAGTTGAAATGATTAGCGTGGGATAATTAAAGGGCTTCTCTCGTAGAGGTATCATGTAAAGCACAGCGCTTTGGGAATGAAGGTTAAGGATTCAGGTTATTTATATTTATAACAGGTTAAGTGGTGTTTTCTGGATTTACTAAATAATTTATATGAAACAACAATTAATCTAAAACGTTCGAAGCAGCTACTTCCGCCTCGATTATGGCTCGATGCGCTTTTAAACCAATATTTGTTGAATAAAAATCTGCTGCTATTTTAAGCTCTTGTGGTGTTAATAAACTAAGAATTTTAAGCTTAAAAGCCATCTTGGCGGCACTCATGTCTGTTGGCTCTGCCAATACAGATGTCCCCATCGCATTTATCAACAATTGCTTTTGACTTTCAGGTAAATCTTTTAGTGTATCTGCTAATATTTGCTTTGTATCAACCTCTACATTACCACCACCAAGACCATTAAAAATTTCATCCATTTTCAATGCATTATAGAACCGTTCAAATTCTAATTCTGCATTTGGCTCAGACTGAGCCGAACACACCATAAATGCTAACGAAAACAAAATCAGCAAACAAACTCTCATTTAATTATCCTTATTTTTTAGTTTTACAACTTAGTAGAAAGCCAAATAGCAAATTTAGTGGAGTGCTTAACGACTAATCTGATTGGTGAATAGTAAAATGAACTTGAACCATTCACTTTGCCTAGGTTCTGGTGTTCAATTTCATCTTGTTGAATGCTTAGTACCGCTTGATATGCGCTTTTATTGTTGTTCTCTAAATAACTTAATTGCCATTCTAGATGATGTAGAGCCGTTGATTCAACGGCTTCTGTACACACCCAAATTGCTTTACGTCCAAGTAAAGCAGTAATCAAACCTAAACAATAACCACCCAAAGACCAAAACCAGATTGCGTAGCAATGCCGTATTTTATGTTCCTTTAACCAACAATCAAAAGTTTTGAAATGCTCGATTTCATGATTTAGCATTTCTTTAAGCTGTACAGAGATATCTTGATATAAAAATTTAGAGACAAATAACTGAGCTTTATAAATACTTATCGCCCCAAATTCACCTGCATGATCAACACGCACAATTCTTGCGACTTCTTTTGAGATCATCTTAATTGCTTACAGTACATTTGTAACGAGAAGCTGTACAAGCAAGGTCAGGCCAGTCATCTCTGCCCCAGCAGTATTTATCATTTCTAAGTGGTTTTAGATGCCAAACCACGGGCTTACCCTTTTTATCTAAGCGAGTTTCATTTTCAAGCTGCACACGGATTAAATTTTTCTCTGTCGATAAAATATTATAAACAAAGGCTTTTCTCGCTTCAGTCTCAGAAATATAGCCCTGTTCCTCATAAGAGATTTCTAATGTTTTATTTTTAAATACTATGGTATGAAAATTATCTTCACAAATTGGGCTATTTGTAGACTGCCATGGGCCTTGCAACTTAGTTTGCATTTCTGGATTGATAGGTAGATGACTGCTACAAGCTGAACAAAGCAGTAAAATAACAAAAATAGACGCTAAAGGTTTCATGGATA